>JAFAKB010000074.1 GCA_019235885.1 Candidatus Eremiobacterota bacterium
GCGCGCGCAGGGCGGCGCGGGGCTCGTCTTCACGGAGATGACTTGCGTCGCGCCGGAAGGGCGCATCTCGCCGGGCTGCGCCGGGATGTACCGCGACGAGCACGTGCCTGCGTGGACGCGGATCGTCGACTTCGTCCACACCTACACGAAGGCGAAGATCGCGCTGCAGCTCGGCCACGCCGGCCCGAAAGGCTCGACGCAGCGCGGCTGGGAGGAGCCGGACGAACCCCTTCCCGCCGGCAACTGGCCGCTGCTGGCGCCTTCGCCGATCGCGTACGGCGAGCGCAACCAGCTCCCGCGCGCGATGACGCGCGCCGACATGGAGCGCGTCAAAGAGCAGTTCGTGCGCGCGGCGGAGATGGGGCTGGCCTGCGGGTTCGACCTGCTGGAGCTGCACTGCGCGCACGGCTACCTGCTCTCCTCGTTCATCACGCCGCTGACGAACCGCCGCACCGACGCGTACGGCGGCTCGCTCGAGAACCGGCTGCGCTACCCGCTCGAGGTGTTCGCGGCGATCCGCGCGGTATGGCCGGCACACAAGCCGATCTCGGTGCGCATCTCGGCGACCGATTGGGTTGAGGGCGGGATCACGGCGAACGACGCGGTCGAGGTCGCGCGCGCCTTCGACGCGGCGGGCGCCGACCTGATCGACGTCTCGGCAGGGCAGACCTCGCGCCTCGCGCAGCCGGTCTACGGCCGGATGTTCCAGACGCCGTTCTCGGACAAGATTCGCAACGAGCTGCGCATCGCGACGATGGCGGTCGGCAACATCACCGACGCCGACCAGGTGAACAGCATCATCGCGGCGGGGCGCGCCGATCTCGTCGCGCTCGCGCGGCCGCACCTGGCCGATCCGTACTTCACGCTGCACGCCGCGGCGCAGCTCGGCTACGACGAGCAGCACTGGCCCGAGCAGTACCTGCCGGGACGCGAACAATACCTGCGCAACCTGCGCCGGGCCGCGCAGATGGCGGCCGACGCCGCCACGGAGGTCACGCGCTGATGCAGCAGATCGTCGACCTCGAGTCGCGGACGACGCGCGACGACCATTTGTCGGTGCGGGTCTGGCTGCGGCTCTTGGCGTGCACGAACCTCGTCGAGGGCCGCATCGCGGGGAAGCTCCGCGAGGGGTTCGACACGACGCTCCCTCGCTTCGACTTCCTCTCGCAGCTCGAGCGCAACCCGGCCGGCTTGCGCATGACCGAGATCTCCAAGCGGATGATGGTGACCGGCGGGAACGTCACCCGCATCGCCGACCAGCTGCTCGGCGAAGGGCTGATCTCGCGCACCGTCGCGCCCGGCGACCGGCGCGCCGCCATCGTGCGGCTCACCGCCGCCGGCCGCCGCGCCTTCGCCGAGATGGCGCGGCGCCACGAACGCTGGATCGTCGAGCTGTTCGGCGGCCTCACCGAGAGCGAGCGCACACAGCTTTACGCGCTCCTCGCCAAGCTCAAACGCCACCTCAACGCCCTCGAAAGCGACGCCGCGCGATGAACCGAGACCGAACGCTCGCGACCTACGAGGCGCGGCACTTCCTGTGGCGCGCCGAGCGCGGCGTGGCGACGCTCACGCTGAACCGGCCGGAGCGCAAGAACCCGCTCACGTTCGAGTCGTACGCCGAGCTGCGCGACCTGTTTCGCGAGCTCGTCTACGCGCGCGACGTGCACGTGGTCGTGATCGCGGGCGAAGGCGGAAACTTCTGCTCGGGCGGCGACGTGCACGAGATCATCGCGCCGCTCACCGCGATGGCGATGCCGGAGCTGCTCGCCTTCACGCGCATGACCGGCGACGTCGTCAAGGCGATGCGCGCCTGTCCGCAGCCGATCGTCGCCGCGGTCGACGGCGTCTGCGCCGGCGCCGGCGCGATGCTCGCGCTCGCCTCGGACGTGCGCTACGGGACGCCGAGCGCGCGCGTCGCGTTCCTGTTCACGCGCGTGGGGCTCGCCGGCGCCGACATGGGCGCGTGCGCGCTGCTGCCGCGCGTGATCGGCCACGGGCGCGCCGCCGAGCTGCTCTACAGCGGCCGCGCGATGCCCGCCGAGGAGGCGCTGGCGTGGGGATTCTTCAACCGCCTGTGCGAGCCCGGTGCGCTGCTGCCCGAAGCGCACGCGTTCGCGCAAACGCTCGCCGACGGGCCGGCGTTCGGCCACGCGATGACGAAGAAGATGCTGCACCAG
The DNA here is from genome assembly GCA_019235885.1 of Candidatus Eremiobacterota bacterium. Taxonomy (GTDB): domain Bacteria; phylum Vulcanimicrobiota; class Vulcanimicrobiia; order Vulcanimicrobiales; family Vulcanimicrobiaceae; genus Vulcanimicrobium. The sequence continues at coordinate 2,178 of JAFAKB010000074.1, forward strand.
GAATGGGCGATGGGGCTCGACGAGGCGATCGAAGCGGAGGCGCAAGCGCAAGCGATCTGCATGCAGACGAAGGACTTCCGCCGCGCCTACGAGGCGTTCGCCGCGAAGCGCACGCCCGTGTTCGAAGGCGACTGATGCCCGACGCGACGTACCTGTCCTGGCCGTTCTTCGACGACGAGCACCGCGCGCTGGCCTCGTCGCTCGACGCATGGGCCGCCGAGCACGTCGACGATGATGAGTACGAGGACGTCGATGCGGCGTGCCGCGCGCTCGTCGGCGAGCTGGGCCGCGGCGGCTGGCTGCGCTATGCGGTGCCGGCGGCGTTCGGCGGCGCGTTCGACGAGGTCGACTCGCGCGCGGTGTGCATCGTGCGCGAGACGCTGGCGCGTCACAACGCGCTGGCCGACTTCGCCTTCGCGATGCAGGGGCTCGGGAGCGCGCCGATCGTGCTCGGCGGCCGCGCCGAAACGCAGGCGAAGTATCTGCCGCGCGTTTGCGCGGGGACGGCGCTCGCCGCGTTCGCGCTCTCCGAGCGCGGCGCCGGCTCGGACGTCGCGGCGCTCGCGACGACCGCGCGCGCCGACGGCGATCATTACGTGCTCGACGGCGAGAAGACGTGGATCTCGAACGGCGGGATCGCCGACTTCTACGTCGTCTTTGCGCGGACCGGCGAGGCGGAGGGGAGCCGCGGGCTGAGCGCGTTCGTCGTCGACGCGAGCAATCCGGGGCTCGAGATCGCCGAGCGCATCGACTTGCTGGCGCCGCACCCGCTGGCGACGCTGCGGCTGCGCGAGTGCCGCGTCCCGGCGGCCGACCGCCTCGGCGAAGGCGGTGAGGGGTTCAAGCTCGCGATGCGCTCGCTCGACGTCTTTCGCGCCAGCGTCGCCGCCGCCGCGCTCGGCCTCGCGCGGCGCGCGCTCGACGAAGCGCTCGACCGCGCGACGGCGCGCGAGCTGTTCGGCGCGAAGCTCGCCGACTTCCAACTGGCGCAGGCCGCGCTGGCGGAGATGGCGACCGGGATCGACGCGAGCGCGCTGCTGACCTATCGCGCGGCCTGGCTGCGCGACTGCGAGAAGGAGCCGACGACGCGCGAGGCCGCGATGGCGAAGCTGACCGCGACCGAGACGGCGCAGCGCGTGATCGACCGCGCCGTCCAGCTGCACGGCGCGCTCGGCGTGACGCGCGGAACGATCGTCGAACGGCTCTACCGCGAGATCCGCTCGCTGCGCATCTACGAAGGCGCCAGCGAGGTGCAACAGCTCATCATCGCCCGCCAGACGCTGGCGCGCTACTGCGAGGAACACGCATGACCCCGACCGCGCACGCCGACACGTTCGCCCGCGACCATCTCCCGCCGCGTGAAGAGTGGCCGGAGTTCTTGTTCACGCTCCCCGAGCTGCAGTACCCGGAACGGTTCAACTGCGCCGCCGAGCTGCTCGACGCGACCGTGGCGAAAGGGCTCGGCGCGCGTCCGGCGGTGCTTACGCCGCAGCGCCGGCTGACGTACGACGAGCTGCTGGCGGAGGTGAACCGCATCGCGAACGTGCTGCGCGACGACCTCGGCCTCGTGTCGGGGAACCGCGTCTTGCTGCGCGGCTTCAACAACGAGGTGACGGCGGCGTGCTGGCTCGCCGTCGTGAAGGCCGGCTGCGTGGCGGTGACGACGATGCCGCTGCTGCGCGCCAAGGAGCTGACCGACGTGGTGAACGCCGCGCAGGTGACGCACGCCATCTGCGATCTGCGGCTCAGCGAGGAATTGCAGAACGCGCTCCCGGCGTGCCCGACGCTCGGCACCGTCGTGTTCTCGCACGACGATCGTCCGAGCGGTCTCGCCGCGCTGGCCGCCCGGAAGCCGGAGACAGTCGACACTGTGCCGACCGCGGCGGACGACGTCTGCATGATCGCGTTCACCTCGGGGACCACCGGCCGGCCGAAGGGAACGATGCATTTCCACCGCGACGTGCTGGCGATCTGCGACACCTTCCCGCCCTCGTCGTTCGCGCCGGCGCCGGAGGACGTGTTCGTCGGGACGCCGCCGCTCGCGTTCACCTACGGGCTCGGCGGCGCGCTGCTGTTCCCGCTGCGCGCGGGCGCGGCGACGGCGCTGATCGAGAAGCCCTCGCCCGAGGCGCTGCTCGGCGCGATTCAAAGCTTCGGCGCGACGGTCTGCTTCACCGCGCCGACGTCGTACCGCGCGATGGCGCCGCTCGCGAAAGACTACGACCTGCGCACGCTGCGCGCGTGCGTCTCGGCCGGCGAGACGCTCCCGGTGGGAACGCGCACGCTGTGGGAAGACGCGACCGGCGTGCGGATCATCGACGGGATCGGCTCGACCGAGATGCTGCACATCTTCATCGCGGCGTCGGGCGACGAGATTCGTCCCGGCGCGACCGGCAAGCCGGTCCCCGGCTACGTCGCGTGCGTCTTGGACGACGACGGCAAACCGCTGCCGCCCGGAAATGTGGGACGGCTGGCGGTGAAAGGTCCGACGGGCTGCCGGTATCTCGCCGACCCGCGCCAGCGCGAGTACGTGCAGCACGGCTGGAACCTCACCGGCGATGCGTATCTGCTCGACGAGGACGGCTACTTCTGGTACCAGGCGCGCACCGACGACATGATCATCTCGTCGGGCTACAACATCGCCGGGCCCGAGGTCGAGGGCGCGCTGCTCGAGCACCCGCGCGTGCTGGAGTGCGCCGTCGTCGGCGCGCCCGACGAAGCGCGCGGCACGATCGTGAAAGCGTTCGTCGTGTTGCGCGACGGTGTGGGAGATGCGACGCTGGTGGCGGAGCTTCAGGAGTTCGTCAAGGCGCGGATCGCGCCGTACAAGTATCCGCGCGCGATCGAGTTCGTGAGCGAGCTGCCGCGCACGCAGACCGGCAAGCTGCAGCGCTTCAAGCTGCGCACCGCGGAGGCGAAGGCGTGACCATCCTGCAGCCCGCCGGCTGGCCGCGGCCGAAAGGCTATTCCAGCGGCGTGCGCGCCGACGGAACGCTGGTGTTCGTCAGCGGGCAGATCGGTTGGGACGAGACCGGGCGCTTCCCGGCGCGCGACATCGCAGGCCAAGTGCGGCAGGCGTTGCGCAACGTCGTCGCCGTGCTCGCAGAAGCGGGAGCTCGTCCCGAAAACGTCGTGCGCCTGACCTGGTACGTCACCGACAAGCGCGAGTACCTCGCGGCGCAACACGAGATCGGCGTCGCTTACCGCGACGTGATGGGGCGCCACTACCCCGCGATGTCGGTCCTCGCGGTGAGCGCGCTGCTCGAAGACGACGCGAAAGTGGAGATCGAGGCGACCGCCGTCCTGCCGCGCTGACGGCAAAACGCTCGGTCATGCGGAGCACTGACGACCGGCCGCCGGCTCATGACACCGCGTCGGGACACGGGAAAGGAGCGTGCATGAGCTCACCACCCGGAGCAGCACGGCGCTCGGAGACGATGACGGCTACTGCAGCCGCCGAGACGGCGTTTCGCGACGCCCTCGACGAGCATCTCGCGGCACTGCAGGCGCGTGACGCCGCTCGGTTCGCGGCGACGCTGGGCGAAGACGTCGCCGTCGTCGACGGCGGGGGCGAGATCAAACGTGGCACCGAGGCCGTCCTCGACTCGCACGCCGAATGGTTCGCGCTGCCGGTCCGCTGGCGCTTCGACTACGAGGTCGTCCTCACGCGCGAAACCGCATCTTCCGGTTTGGCGTTGTTGCGCGTCACCTACACGCACGAACCGGGCGCCGAAGCGGTGCGGTTCTTGCTCTCGCTCGTCTTCGAGCGCGATGAGGGCGAGGTGTTCAAGTTCGTCTACGATCAGAACACGCCGTTGGAGTAGGCCATGCACGCGTCGAAGGGACGGACCGGAACCTCCGTCCCGAGCGACTACTTCGAACAGCTCTACCGCGACCAAGACGATTCCTGGGAGTTTGCCGGCTCGGCATATGAGAGCGCGAAATATCGCGCGAGCATCGCCGCGCTGCCGCAGGAGCGGTCGACGTCTGCACCGATCTCGATCTGCACCGCGGGACCGTCGCGCTCGAACGCTACGCGCTGCTCTGCACGTTCGGCCACGACGAGTACTGGACGCGCGAGAAGCGCGCGCGCGTCGAGACGTTCGTCGAGGAAGGCGGGAACGTCGCGTTCTTCGGCGGCAAGGGCGTCGTGTTCAACGCGGGAACCGCCGACTGGGCGCGCGCGCTCGGCTGGGGCGACGCGCGGGTGAAGGCGGTCACGCGGTCCGTCGTCCGACGGTTGAGCGAGCGAACCCGCGGGTAAGTCGCACCCGCCACGACTTTCAACTCGGGGGATTTCTTACACGTGCAAACCATCAGCGTCCGGGATACGGCAGGCTCAAAGCATACGCTCGGGACGGTTGTCGTGACCGGCGGCGCGTCCGGTTTGGGCGCGGCGATCGCCGACGCCGTCGCGCGCCACGGCGGCACGCCGGTGACGTTCGATCTGGCGCGGCCGCGCGCGACGCGCGACTACGAGCACCGCATCGTCGACGTCGGCGACCGGCAGGCCGTCGAGCGCGCGGTCCGGGAAATCGCCGAAGGGAACGGCGGAATCCTCGACGCGGTCGTCGCGAACGCGGGGATGGACGCGTGCGGCGACTTCGACCAGGTCGACCCGGACGCGTGGGAGCGCGTGATCCGGGTGAACCTGATCGGCACCGCCTCGCTGGTGCGCGCCGCGCTGCCGTATCTGGAGCGAGCGGCGAATCCTCGCATCGTCAACGTCGCCTCGACGCTCGGGCTGCGCGCGCTCGGCGCGGCGACCGCGTACTGCGCTTCGAAGTTCGGTGTCGTGGGGCTCACGCGCGGGCTCGCGCTCGACCTCGCGGGCCGGGTCGGCGTGACGCTGCTGATCCCGGGCGGGATGAACACGCACTTCTTCGACGGCCGCGACGAACAGTTCAAGCCTGCCGCCGACGCATTCGAGAAGAACCAGCTCAACGACCCGAGCAACGTCGCCGAAGCGGTCGTGTTCGCGCTCTCGCAGCCGAAAGGCTGCGAGGTTCGCGAGCTGATCGTCACTCCCTCACACGAGACGAGCTGGCCGTAAGCGATTCTGCTGGGTGGCGACTCGGGCAGCGAGCGTTAGCCGGCCGGCTGAGGAACCTGCGCGACGTACCAGTCGAGCAGCTCGCTCGCGGCCATGACGCGGACGCCGTCGTAGTTGTGCGCGTATTCGAGGACGCGGTCGAGGACGCCGATGCGGTGGGCCGCCCCGGTCAGATACGGATGCAGCGCGATCGCAAGGACGCGCGGAGAGCGCGCGCCTTCAGCGTACAGCGTGTCGATCGCGGCGGCGCAGCGGCCGTAGAATTCCTCCACCCCGTGGCGCTCGATCGCATAGACGACGATGTCGTTCGTCTCGACGGGATACGGGATCGCGACCATGCGGCCGCGCGCGACGCGCAGGTCGAACGGCAGATCGTCGGCCGGTCCCCAGTCGCAGCAGTATTCCAGCCCGGCTTCGGCGAGCAGATCCAGCGTCTGCGGCGTCTCGACAAGCGCCGGCCCGAGCCAGCCGCGCGGGCGTTTTCCGGTCGCTTTTTTAATTTCGTCGATCGACTCCGCGATGACCGCGCGCTCGTCGTCGACCTTCGCCATGGTGCGCTGCACCACGCCGTGCGGCATCATCTCCCAGCCGGCGGCGGCCGTGCGCTCGACGATCTCCGGGTACTCGCGGCAGACTGCCGAGTTGATGCTCAGTGTCGCGCGCGCGTCGTGGCGTTCGAGCACCTCGAGCAGCCGCCAGATGCCGACGCGCTGGCCGTACTGGTACCAGGCGAAGTTCGGGACGTCGGGGACCGTTCCGCCGGCGGGCGGCGGCGGCAGCGCGGTGCGCGGCATCGGCTGCTCGTAGTCCCACACCTCCACGTTGACGATCAGGTGCAGCGCCAGGCGCGCGCCGCCCGGAAACGGCTGCAGCGGCGGGCGCGCGAACGCGGGCGTGTAGATCGTGCGGCCGTGCGAAATCATCGGGCCCGCTTCCACGCGCAAGGCTCCGGCCCTCGAATCGCCAAGACGCCCGCATGGCGGCGACGATGCGCGCGGCGGTCTTTCACGGTCCGCGCGACATCCGCATCGAGCGCGTTCCGCGCCCGCGTCCGGCGCCCGGCGAAGTCCTCGTGCGCGTCCACGCGAACGGCATCTGCGGCACCGACGCGAGCGAGTTCACCGGCCCGCAGATGTATCCGCTGCACGCGCGCCATCCGCTCACCGGCCACGAAGGTCCGCTGATCCCCGGCCACGAGTTCGCCGGCAGCATCGAAGAGGTCGGCGAGTGCGTCGAAGGCTTCACCAAGGGCGACGCCGTGATCACCGGCGCGGCGCTGTGGTGCGGCGAGTGCCCGCAATGCCTCGCCGGCCGCACCAGCATCTGCGCGCAGTACGCGACGGTCGGCTTGCACCGCGACGGCGGTCTGGCGGAGTTCGTGCGCGTCCCCGCGCACATCGTCTTTCGCGCCGCGGAGTTCGGCCTCGCCGGCGATATGGCGGTCCTGACGCAGCCGATGGCGATCGCCGTGCACGCCCTTCGCCGCGGCGCACCACGCGCCGGAGAAAACGTACTGGTGATCGGCGCTGGCGGAGTCGGCGCGTTCTTGATCTATGCGCTGGCGCGGGGTGGCGCGCGCGTCGTCGCGTCTGATATCGCCGCCGAACGATTGACGATCGCGCGACGGCTCGGCGCGCTCGAAACGATCCGCGCCGGCGAAGCGCCGACCGCGGCCCTCGCGCAGCTCGGCTTCGCACCGACGCTCGTCTTCGAAGTGACCGGCACGGACGACGGCATGGCCGCCGCGATCGCCGCAGCCGCCCCGGGCGGTCGCATCGTCACCGTCGGAATCGCAAATCACCCGGTCGCAATCGACGCGCGCCGCGTGACGACGAAAGAGCTCGAGATCATCGGCACCAACGCCCTCATCGGCCGCGACGACGTCCCCGAAGCGGCGCGATTGCTCGCACTCGATCCGACCGCATGGTCCGACGTCGCACCCGTCGCGATCCCCCTCGACCGCGTCGTCGAAGACGGCATCATCCCCATGCTCGAAGGCCACGCGCCGCAGATCAAGCTGCTCGTCGACCCGTGGGCGGCACGTGCGCGCGAAACAGTGATGCGTTGAGCGAGTGCCCCTATGGCGCCGGCCGGCCACGGGCGCGACGAATTCGGATCGACAGAACTCCGGCGGCCTCGATGAGCGCTGGATGGTCAAGGGTCAAGGGTTCAAAACCGAAGCTTCGAATCGCGGAACGATCCCACAGTCCGATGCTTGCCCACCGCGAATCGTGATATGACCACCATCGTACACCGGCCCAATGGTGCTCCGCGAACAAGCGCAGCGCCCACGCCTGCGACTGGGCGTAATTGCGCGTGATGACTCGTGACGGTCGCAGCGCACGCGCTAGTAGCTGTCGAGGATCGTCGAGGTCACAAATGGGCGCGGCGGCAGCGTCGAGCTCGTACCACGCGAGCACGCGCCGCGATGCCGGTACGCCGGGCAGTCCGCGCAACGTGTCTGCCGTCCATTCCTTGCGATACTTGCCGCGATTGAAGACCTCTGCGCAGACGCCGGCTTGCGAATCCCCCACGTACAGGGTCGCGTAGTCGGACGGGTTGTCGATGCGGCCGGTGTTTTGAGGGGGAATAAAAAGAACGCCGCCCGGTTCTGTTGGGGCGGCGCCAGGGAGATAATAAAGCACGCGATACAGTGTCATGCGAACGCTCCGGCAGCAACCCCGTCAAGTGCAGCTATAACCGGTCCGGTACCTTTGAGCGTCAGCACATTGAGAGGTATGCTTCCACCGAGAAGCGGTTCGGGCTCGGTCAGCCACGGCCCCACTTCGTCGGTGTGCATGACGTGAAGGGCGCGATCCAGGACGTACTCTACATCAGTAATGCGTCGGCTGAGCTCGGCACTGATTGCCTCTTTCCCCTTTCTGCATCGGTCGAGCTGCGAGCGGTCCACCCCAAGAACGTCGGCGGCGGCCGCCAACGACAGGCTGTCGATAATGCGCTGCAGCTTCGTCACAACCGCGAACTTTGTAGAAGCGTTCGATTTGAGCTGAATGACGCGGTCGGGCCGCACCTGCCACCGAGAAGCACGAAACATACCGCCACTCGGAACCTTCTCGTCGACATCTTCCTTTTTAGCCGCAGATCTCGCCATGGTGTCTCCCCCGCGACTATTTTACTCCACAAAAATCGTGGAGTAAAGGCCTCCTCCACAATTTCTGTGGAGAAATTGGCGAGTGCCCGTTTTGTGAGGTCCCAGGCGTCAGGCAGTTCGGGCCAGGGCGAGCATTGCGGCCATCGAGGCGAGCTTTTGGTCGGCGCGCCAGGGTGGGCTGGCGAGGTGGCCGATCTCCGTGATGCGGCGTTCGAGCGAGGCGGAGTTGATGTGCAGAGCGTGCGCGGTTTCGGACGCGGCGTCTTTCTCGGGTACGGCGATGAGTGGAACGCAGGCGGCTCGTGCGGCTGCAGCGAGCGCGTTGCGGAACATATCCCCTTCGGCGGCGTGGATGCGCGCGTGTGAGGCGAGAATCGCGGATAACGCCGGCGATTCGCGCGGTGTGCCGATCATGCCGCACGCGACGATGTTTCGCGCGCGGGCGCGCTGTTCGTCAACGACCTTGCGAAGCATGCGTTCAACGAAAGCGTCCACGGCGGCGACGGTTTTCGCGACCAGCTCCGCGGAGGCTTCGAGCTCGCGCTCGGCGGCGGCGTGATAGAGCTGGTCCGGCACGCCGGGCGGGAGCAGCTCGAGCCGCCTGCAGTCGATCAGCGCGGACGGCGCGCGGCCGATCACGACCAGGGCCGCCCAGCCGGTGTGCGCGCGCAGTCCGATCGCCGCTTCGATCATCTCAGCTCAACCGCACGACCTCGCTCGTGCCGTACCAGTCCACCGGGTCGTCGAGGTTCACGATGACGCTCTTCGTGGTCGTGTACTCGCGGTAGCCTTCGAGGCCGGTCTCGCGGCCGATGCCGCTGTCTTTCATGCCGCCCCAGGGGAGCGCCGGGTCGATGCGGTGGTGGTCGTTGACCCAGACGATTCCGCAGTCGAGGCGCTCGGCGAGCTTCATGCCGCGCGCGGCGTCCGCGGTCCAGATCGATGCTGCCAGGCCGAACGGGATGTCGTTCGCGATGCGCACCGCTTCGTCGACGTCGCGATACGTCAGCACGCACGTTACCGGCCCGAAGATCTCGTCTTGCGCGATCCGCATCGACGAACGCACGCCGCTGAAGATCGTCGGCTCGTAGAAGAAGCCGGTGGCGAGCGCGCCGTCGAGCCGGCGGCCGCCGCATGCGACGGTCGCGCCTTCGCCGCGCCCGATCTCCACGTAGCGCTCGGTTCGGTCGAGCTGGCGCTGCGAGACGAGCGGGCCGAGCTGCGTCGCAAGGTCGAGCGGGTCGCCGATGCGGATCGCGCGCGCCCGCGCAACCATGCGCTCGAGCAGCACGCCGGCTTGGGTCTCGTGCACGAGAACGCGCGTGCCGGCGACGCAGGTCTGCCCGGAGGCGATGAACGCCGCGAAGACCGCGCCCGCCGCCGCGCGGTCGAGGTCGGCGTCGGGCAGAACGATCACCGGCGCTTTGCCGCCCAGCTCGCACGTCACGCGCACGAGGTTCTCGCCGGCCAATTTCGCGACCGCGCGGCCCGTTTCGGTTCCTCCGGTGAGGTCGAGCTTGCGCAAGCGCTTTTCCGCGCACAGCGCCGCGCCCGCTTCCACGCCGAAGCCGGTGACCACGTTGAAAACGCCGCGGGGAATCCCCGCTTCGAGCGCGATGCGCGCGAGCTCGAGCGTGGTGAGCGGCGTGTATTCCGAGGGCTTCACGACGACGGCGTTGCCGGCGGCCAGCGCGGGCGCGAGCTTTTTGGTGAGAATGAGCAGCGGATGGTTCCACGGCGTGAGCTGTCCGACGACGCCGAGCGGGACGCGCCGCACGTAGTTCAGGTACGGCCCCTCGAACGGCGTCACCGCGTCCTCGGCGGTGCGCGCGACGGCGGCGAAGTAGCGGTAGAACTCCGGGATGCGGCCGAGCTGCGCGCGCATCTCGCGCAGCGGGCGGCCGACGCACGTCGCCTCGAGCGTCGCCAGCTCGGGAAGTGCGGCTTCGATCGCGTCCGCGAAGCTGTTCAGGATGCGGTAGCGCTCGCGTACGGGCAGCCGCGACCAGCGCCCGTCGGCGAATGCCGCGCTCGCCGCGTCAACCGCCAGCGCGATCTCCGCCGCGCCGCCTTCGGCGACGCGCGCGACGAGCGTTCCGTTCGCGGGGCTGCGCACCTCGAAGCTACGGCCGTCCGCGCTCGGACACTCCCGGCCGTCGATGAAGTGGCCGTAGACTGCGATTCCGTCGAGCGTGGTCATCGTGCGTAACCTCAGGGCGCGGTGGGAAACCGCCGCATGTCCGCGTAGTGGCTGATTGATATGGAAGGCACCGAGCACGAACCTCCCATGCGGATCGACTGGGACGTCGCGATCCCGATGGACGACGGTATCGTGCTGCGCGCCGACGTCTTCCGGCCGCCCGGCGACGGCCGCTATCCGGTGATCCTCACGTACGGCCCGTACGCGAAGGGGCTCGCGTTCCAAGACGGCTACCCGAGCGCGTGGAACCGCATGGCAGAGCGGCATCCGGACGTCACCGCGGGATCGACGAACCGCTATCAGAACTGGGAGGTCGTCGACCCGGAGAAGTGGGTGCCGGACGGCTACGCCTGCGTGCGCGTCGACTCGCGCGGCGCCGGACGCTCGCCGGGATATCTCGATCCTTGGTCGCCGCGCGAGACGCTCGACATCGCGCAGTGCATCGAATGGGCCGCCGCGCAGCCGTGGAGCAGCGGCAAGATCGGGATGAACGGCATCTCGTACTACGCGATGAACCAGTGGTACGTCGCCTCGCTCCAGCCGCCGCCTCCGCATCTCGCCGCGATCTGCGTCTGGGAAGGCGCGGCCGACTTCTACCGCGACCTCACGCACCACGGCGGCATCCTGTGCACGTTCGCGCAGAACTGGTACGACATGCAGGTGAAGACGGTGCAGCACGGCGCCGGCGAGCGCGGACCGCGCAGCCGCGCCACCGGCGAGCTTGCCTGCGGCCCCGAGACGCTCGCAGAGGATGAGCTGACGCGCAACCGCGCGGACTTCGGTGCCGACGTCCTCGCGCATGCGCTCGACGACGACTACCACCGCGCGCGCTCGCCGGTATGGGGCAACATTAACGTCCCGCTGTTCTCCGCGGCGAACTGGGGTGGTCAGGGCCTGCACCCGCGCGGAAACTTCGAAGGCTTCATGCGGGCCGCGTCGCGGGAGAAGTATCTCGAGGTTCACGGAATCGAGCACTGGACCGAGTTCTACACCGACCACGGCGTGACGCTGCAGAAGCAGTTCTTCGCGCACTATCTCAAAGGCGAGGACTCGCTGCGCGACTGGCCGCGCGTGCGGCTGCAAGTCCGCCATCTCGACCGGTTCGAGGAACGGCACGAGAACGACTGGCCGATCCCGTGCACGCGCTGGACGAAGCTCTATCTCGATCTGCACGCGCGAACGCTGCGCCGGGACCCGGCGAGCGAGCCGGCGCGCATCGCATACGACGCGTCCCGGGACACCGTGACGTTCGTCGGCGAGCCGCTGGAGGAACAGACCGAGATCACCGGGCCCCTCGCCGCCCGGCTGTTCGTCTCCTCGGAAACCATCGATGCGGACGTGTTCGTGATCCTGCGCGCGTTCGCGCCGGACGGCACCGAGGTCGTGTTTCAGGGCGCGATCGATCCGCACACGCCGCTCGCGCAGGGCTGGCTCCGCGCTTCCCACCGCGCCCTCGATCCGGCGCTGAGCACCGAATACCGCCCGTATCACCCGCACACCGAGTTGCAGCCGCTCGTCCCCGGCGAACCGGTGCAGCTCGACGTCGAGCTGTGGCCGACCTCGATCGTGCTGCCGCGCGGCTATCGCTTCGCGCTGACCGTGCGCGGCACGGACTACGTCTATCCCGGCCGCAGCGGCGGGCGCCTGTCGAATTTCAAGAACGAGCTCACCGGCTGCGGCCCGTTCCTGCACGACGATTCGCGCGACCGGCCGGCCGAGATTTTCGTCGCGTACAACGCGCTCCACGCCGACGAGGACCGCGCGCCGTACGTGCTCCTCCCGGTCGTCCCCGGCGCAGCGTAGCGCACGGCGTGCCGAGTCGGTACGCTACCGCACGGCCTATTTGAATCGTCGAACGGGTATCGTACTTCGGATGGACCGGGATGCCCGAGCAGCTTAGCGCCGCCTACACGAGCGGCAACGCCGTGATCGACACGCTGCCGAAGGCGGAGCGCGAGCGAATCATCCCGCATCTGAGTGTCTTCGACGTCGAGGTCCCCGGCTACGTCGTTCCGCACGACGCGCCGTTTCATGAGGTTCTCTTTCCGATCGGTGCGATCTTCTCGGTCACCGCGACGCTCGAGCGGGGTCACACGTACGAGGTGGCGGCAACCGGGAAAGAGGGCTTGATCGGAGCCGAGCTCGCGCTCGGCGTGGCGTTCGCACCCCGGGCCGTGCTGGCGCAGGTCGAGGGTGCTTCGGCCGCGATGCACCCCGCGACCTTTCTGCAGTGCCTCGCGCGCAGCATGACGTTCACGCAAGCCGTTCACCGCCACATGGTTCGCCGCTTGTTCATCGCCGAACAGTTCGTGGCGTGCAACTTCGCCCACACGCTGACGCAGCGGTGCGCGCGATGGATCCTGATGCTTCGCGACGAGGCGGGCCGCGACGAGTTCGGTCTGCGGCACGAGTTTCTCGGGATGATGCTCGGACTCGATCGCTGCGAGGCGGAGCACGCAACCGAGATGCTGCGCAGCTGCGGCGCCATACGGTACACGGACGAAATCGTCTCCGTGCTGCAAGTGGAAGTGCTCGCCGAATTTTCCTGCGAGTGTTACGAATCGCAGCGGCGGCTGCGGCCGACGACGCCGAGCCCGGAGAATAACGTCGACCACTAGGCCCTTTCAGCGAGGGTGGCGCAACGCCGAGACCGCCTGGCCGCTCCACACGTGGAGCGCCTCGTCGAACACCGCTTTCGTCTCCGCGTAGCAGCTGCAGGCGGCCGACTCGAGCAGCGGCCGGTCGGTGATCTTCACGTGACCGCGCCGGTAGTCCAGCGCGCCCAGCCGTTGGAGCTCGCCGGCGGCATTGGTGATCGTGGCGCGCCTCACGCCGAGCAGGATCGAGGCGTGCTCGTGCGTGAGCGCATAGCTCTCGCGGTTGGCGCAGTCGGAGAGCGTCAGCATCCACCGCGCGAAACGCTGCGAAAGCGAATGGACGGCGTTGCACGCGCTGAGCTGTTCGATGAAGAACGTGCGCGCCCACTCCGTCGCGCGCACGACGCCGTCGAGATGAGCGCTGCGGCGGATGGCGTCGAGAAACGCCGCTGCCGGCATCCGCGCCATCGTGCCGGCGACCTGGCAGACCGTCGTGCGCAGCACCGGCGTGCCGAAGGCGACCTCAACTCCCGTTGCGCCCTCCCGGCCGATCGTGCCGACCTCGCAGGTCTGTCCGTTCTGCATCGCCACGACGACCGAGAGCGCGCTGTCGATCGGAAAGCCGACCCACGCGATCACCTCGCCGGGCTGCTGAATGACGTCGCCCGAGGAGACCTGCACCACTTCTAGGGCGGGAACGATCGCGTCGCGCTCATCAGTGGGGAGCGCGTCGAGCAGCCTGTTTCCGCGGTGATATACGCCGCTTATCATCTATCGCTCGCCAGGTATTCGGAACCGCTTCCGCGCTTCCCCCAGGGAGGCGCCCGGCAGTTGCCGCGCTGAACATCGGCGGCGTGAGGACATGGCTGCTCCGTACGGCTCGAATCGCGTCGGCGATCGTCTCGCTATGTTGGGGCGTGAGAGACGTTGCAAGCGCCCAGCCGACGCCCCCCAGCGCGACGCCGTCCCCCGAGCCCGGCGCACCGACGGCGATTGTGGAGCGGCCCGATCTACGGACGCTGTGGCGAGCGGGCATGGCGTTGGAATATCACCGCACCTCGCCGGGTGACCTCGTCGGAGACGTCTCACGCGACGTGCTAGAAGAGTTCACCAAGGACAACTGCTCGGTGTCTCCGTGCTCGAAATGGCGCGTGTACTTTCCGAAGAAAGATCCGAAGCAGCGCGACGAGGAACGCGAGGCGTACGAGTACTTCGACGGCGACGGGAACCTGTACGACGTCACGACGCTGAAGGGAAGATCGGTCGCGTCTTGCTTCCCGCGGGTACTGCGGTTCCCGCTCAAGGTTCCCAGCGACGCGCAGGACGGCTGCAGCGCCGTCGCGCTTCAAGGCGGGGCAAATCACGTGTCCTTTCAAATGCACTATGAATGGCAACGCGTTCCGAGCACCTATAGCGGCCGCCAAGGCGTGTGGGCGGTGCACGTCACCATCAAGCGAACCTGCACGCTGTGCACGACCCCCGCAATCTCTCATGCGTACTACTATCCGCCCAAAGCGGTATGGGTCTTGCGCGTCGAAGGCGACAACGTCTACGACTTGGCTTCGATCACTCCGTGAGCCGGTGCGGCCCCTGCCTATGTGACGCCGGGCAGGCGGAATGCTAGGATGGTACATAGAAGCTAACCCTTCGCCCACGACCATTTCGCGTCGCGAGGCATTCTATAATAGAAGGGTGCTTACACATGCAGCTCACGATGCGCCGTGTTCTTCACGGCGCCGGGTTCGCGGTTTTGTGCGCTTTGCTCGCTGCGTGCGGGCACGGAGGCGCCGGCTCTTTATCTGTCGCACCGCCCAGTCCGGACCAAGTCGGGCACGGGAGCGGGTTGTCGAGGATCGCGCTTAGTCATGCCGACGCGGTAGAGCTCGCGAAGCGCGTCCTCCGCGGCGGCGCTCACGCGCTTGCCCCTCACGACGGGACGGGGAAACCGCTGGGTCGCGTCCTCCGGCCGCAGTCCGGTGATCCGCGCGCCTTGACGAACTACGGCGGGCCGACGGTCCCGAACGCGACGTCATACAACCTCTACGTGAACTGCGCGGCGTCGTGCTGGGGAACGCCGTCGACGTTCTTGACGAACCTCGCGAACAGCACGATGATCCATCTCGTCGACCAGTACGTCAACGTGTCGGCGGAGATCCGGTATCCCTACGGCAGCAGCGTCGCGGTAAGCTATTCCGCGGGGACGCTGCACGACAGCGATGTCTACGCGATCGTTCACCAAGCCGCCGCCTCACTGGGAACGGGCTACGGGGTGGTCTACCACGTCTTTGTCCCACCGGGAACCGACGTCTGCAGTTCAGTCGCAGCCGGCGGCAAGTGCTATTCGCCCGACCAGCCGGCCCAATGGACTTTCTGCGCGTATCACGGCAACACCGACTTCAGCGACATCGGCCACGTGCTGTATTCGGTCGAGCCGTATCAAAACGTGACCGGAACCTATAACGGTCAGCAGCTGAGCTGTCAGGCACAGTACGCGCCCAACGGGCAGGTCGTCGATGCAACTGCGTCCACGCTCTCGCACGAGCTCTTCGAGACGATCACGGATCCCGACGTCCCGAACCATCTCGCCTGGTACAACCAAACCTACGGCGAGATCGGGGACATCTGCCGCTTTACGCCGACCGGTGGTCCGGTCACGATCAATGGCGTCTCGTACGGGCTCCAAAAAGAATACTCGAACGCCGATCAGGACTGCGTCTTCGGAGCGCCGGCGTGGCGTGCCACAGGCGGGTATGCCGTCGACGTTGGTGCGACGAACGGCACGACGTGGGCGATCCCGTCCGACGGAAGCCTGTGGTACCAGACGAATTCCGGGTGGAACAAGACCAACGGCGCAAGCGCGACGAAGGTCGAGGTCTCGCCGAACGGCAACGCGTGGGCGATCCTCAGCGATGAATCGATCTGGCACTACGCCTCCGGTTATTGGCAGAAGATCGGAGGTCTCGGTGTCGACATCGCGGCCGGCGCCGACGACAATCCATGGCTCATCGGGGCGGATGGCCTCACGCCGTTCCATTACGTGAACGGAAACTGGCAGCAGCTGCCCGGTCAGTTCACGCGCATCACCGCTTCGCCGGAGAACGTCGCATATGCCATCGCGCCGGACAAGCAAATCTGGCAGTACGACCCCGGCTCGAACAGCTGGATCCATGTCGCGTGCTGCGCCGACGATATCGGCGTCGGCGCGAACGGCAACCTCTGGGTGATCGGCGACGGGAATGCGATCTGGCACTGGAACGGTGGTTCCAGCTGGACGCAGTGGCCGGGCACGGGCACCAGCATCGCGGTCACCCCGAACGGCACCCCGTACGTCACCGAAGCGGGGACGAGCGCGGTCAAGTACTACAAGTAGCGGTTGCGTACCGGCGCGTGGCTAATGTCCTTCGAGCGGCTCCGCGCGCTGGTACGCCCCGTGGCAGAAGAGGAGCGTCGGTTTGCGCTCGTAGGTGTAGCGCTCGACGTGGCCGAGAAAGATCTCGTGGTCGCCGCCGTAGTAGCGGTCGACGATGCGGCATTCGAAGTGGGCCGCCGCGCCCTCGATCAGCGGGACGCCGTACTCGCCGAGCGAGTGCGGGACGTTCTCGAACTTGTTCCGGTGCGGGCGGGCGAAGCGCAGCGCGAGTGCCTGTTGCTCGGTGGCCAGCACGGTCACGCCGAAGTGCGTTGCGGCGCGGAACGCCGGCAGGCTCGGCGCCGCGCGCGAGAGGCTCCACAGCACCAGCGGCGGGTCGAGCGAGACGGAGCTGAACGAGTTTCCCGTCAGCCCGTAGAGGCGCCCGGCCGTGTCGCGCGTCGTGATGACCGCGACGCCGGTCGCGAACGTGCCGAGCGCGTTGCGCAGGTCTCGCGCGTCGAACGCCGCGCCGCCGGGCTCGTGTGCCGTGATCGGTCGTCCTCCGCAGAGGCAGGTTTATTTATCTAGCGATAAAATGCACGCTGGCGAGGTCCCTGTCAAGGGGGCGGCCGGGGCGACGAGGGCTTTTTCGTGCCGATCTGCATCGACTGCCACGCGCATTTTCTTCCCGACGACTTCGTTGAAGCGCTCCGGCGCCGCGGCTTAGTCGACGCTCGCAAGGACGCGGGAGTGCTGCACCTGGCGCGTGCCGTCTGCGGCTACGCCGCGGAGCACACGCGGCTGCCGTACTTCCCGCTGCTCTACGACCTCGACGCGCGCACGGCCCTCGCCGAGCAGCAGGGGATCGATCGTCAAATCACCTGCTTGCCGCCGTTCTATTTCGCATACCTCGCCGAGCCGGAGCTCGGCACGGCGATTTGCCGGGCGGGGAACGACGCGCTCGCCGCGGCGGTCGCGCGCGCGCCGGAGCGGTTCGCCGCGTTCGCGACCGTCCCGTTGCAGTCGCCGACCGACGCCGTCGCCGAGCTGCGCCGCGCCGTCGAAGAGCTGGGCTGCTGGGGGGTTGAGATCGGGTCGAGCGTCGGCGGCGCGCCGCTCGACGACCCGGCGCTCGACGTGTTCTGGGCAGCGTGCTGCGAGTTGGACGTGCCGGTGTTCATGCACCCGCACCACGAGCTCGGCGGCGAGCGCGCCGCGCCGTACTATCTCGGTAACCTGTTCGGCAACCCGTCCGAGACCGGCCTCATCGCCGCGCGGCTGATCTTCGCCGGCGTGTTCGAGCGGTTTCCGGAGCTGCGCATGATCCTCGCGCACGGCGGCGGAACGCTGGCCGCGCTCGCCGGCCGCCTCGACCACGGCTACCGCGTCCGCAGCGAGACGAAGACGATTCCGAAGCCGCCCAGCGCATATCTCTCTCAGATATTCTTCGACATCGTCACCCACGACGACGCGTACCTAACGTATCTCGTGCAGCGCGTCGGATGGCGCAGCGTCGTCGTCGGGACCGACCGGCCGTTCGACATGGGGATCGACGACCCGCGCGGCGTGGTCGCGCGCATCGCGGGGATCGACGACGCCGCGCGCGCGGCGATCCTCAGCGAGAACGCGCGGTCGTTCCTTTCGCGGCACGCCGCCGCGCTGGCCTGAGCGTCGTCGCGATCACCGCCGGGACGCCGTCGAAGAACGAGGTCGCCAAGTTCGCCACGATCTCGTCGACGTTCTCCGGAATCTCCAGCCCGTAGATCCACTTGCGGATCCCGATGTAGAAGATGCTCGCGTGCAGCGCCCACACCAGCTCGAACTCCATCTCGGTGATCGGCAGCTCGGCCGGCGCGGGCAGCCCGTACGCGAGCCGCACCTCGCGAATCACGCGCGTGTAGATGCGGTCGCGCACGAGCGTCAGGTACCGGCTGTTCAAATTGTTCCCGCCCAGCCCCGCGAACATGAAGATGCGGATCCACTCGTAGCTCAGCACCGCCTTCGCGTACTCGCGGTAGAACGCGACGACGCGCTCGCGCGCCGGCTGCGAGTGGTCGTCGAGCAGCTCTTCCCAGTGCGGGTCCCAGCGGTTGAGATAGACGTCGCGGTAGACGCGGTCGATCAGCGCCTCTTTGTTCGGAAAATAGCGGTACAGCAGCGGCTGCGTGATCCCCAGCCGCTTCGCCAGCTCGCGCGTGCGGCCGCCGAACCCCACCTCGCAGAAGAACGCGACCGCACCGCGCGCGATCAGCCGCTCGCGCTCGTCGGGGGCGAGCCGCGTGCGCGGCGGTGTGCGCCGGCGGCTCGCCGCGGCGCGCGGCTTCGAGGCCATCATGGCTTTGAATATCGCAGCGGGTGAACGGCGTCCTGTCGGCAAGGAAATTTGTGCTGATCGGCCGATAGATAGCGGGCGGAGGATCGGCGATGCGGCTTGGCTACTTCACGATGCCCCTTCACCCCCCGTCGCGGAACTACACCGACGTTCTGAAGGAGGATCGCGAGGCGATCGTCCTGGCCGACCGGCTCGGCTACGTGGAGGCATTCGTCGGCGAGCACGTGACCGATCTCGCCGAGCCGGTCACCTCGTGCCTCACGTTCATCGCCTCGCTGCTCGACCGCACCGAGAAGATCGTCCTGGGCAGCGGGACCGTGAACTTGCCCAACAACCACCCCGCGCAGGTCGCCGCGCAGGTCGCGATGATCGACCACCTGCTCGAAGGACGGTTTCTGTTCGGGATCAGCCCAGGCGGTTTGCTCTCGGATGCGGAGGCGTTCGGCAACCTCGACCGCGACCGCACCGCAATGTTCGTCGAAGCGATCGATCACGTGCTGGCGATCTGGGCCGGCGAGGCGCCCTACGATCTGCGCGGCGAGTTCTGGTCGATCACGACCGCGCGCACGATGAAGCCGGAGATCGGCCAAGGCGGGATCGTAAAGCCCTACCAGCGCCCGCACCCGCCGATCGTGGTGACCGCGGTCGCGCCGTTCTCGAAGGGCGTCACCGAGGCGGCGAAGCGCGGCTGGACGCCGATCTCGGCGAACTTTTTGCAGCCGAACTGGGTCGCCTCGCACTGGCCGAAGTACGTCGAGGGCTGCGCCGGCGGTCCGCGCGCCGCCGATCCGGCCGACTGGCGCGTCGCGAAGAGCATCTTCGTCGCCGACGACGAGGCGACGGCGCAGCGCTACGGCAAGGGACACGACGGCCCGTACGCCTACTACTTCCGCTCCATCATGACGAAGCTGATCGGCAACGGCCGGCCCGAATTGTTCAAGGCCGACCGCGCGATGCCCGACGAAGCGATCACGCTGGACTACGTGCTCGACTCGCTCGTGATCTGCGGCACGGTGGACTCGGTCGTCGAGCAGCTGCTCGCGTTCCGCGACCACATCGGCGACTTCGGGACGCTGCTGTACGCCGGCCACGACTGGGCCGACCCGGCGCTCGGAAAGCGCTCGATGGAGCTGATGGCGACCGAGGTGATCCCGCGCGTGAACGCGGCGATCGCGAACGGCCGCGCGCCGGCGCGCAGCTCGTCGGTGGCCTAGCGCATGGCGCAACGCGTCGGTTTGCTCGGCCTGGGGATCATGGGCTCGGCGTACGCGGGTCATCTGATCGACGCGGGCTTCGAGACAAGCGGGTTCGACGTCGATCCCGGCGCGCTGCGGCGCTTCGAGGAGCGAGGCGGGCGTGCCGCGGCCGACCAGCGCGCGCTCGCGCGGGAATCCGACGTGGTGATCAGCGCGCTGCCGAGCGTCGAGGCGGCGGACGACGCGTTCTTCGGCGCCGGCGGCATCGCCGCGGGAGCGCATCGTGGACTGATCGTCCTCGAGGCGAGCACGCTGCCGCTCGAGGCGAAAGAACGCTGCCGAAACGGGCTCGCGGCGCACGGCGTCGCGGTGCTCGACGCGCCGGTGAGCGGCACCGGCACGCAGGCGCGGGTGAAGGATCTCGCGATCTACGCCAGCGGGGAGCGCGCCGCGTTCGACGCGGTCGCGGGCGTGCTCGGCACGCTGGCGCGGGTGGTGCGCTACGTCGGCGAGTTCGGCGTCGGCTCGAAGCTCAAGTACATCGCGAACCTGCTGGTGACGATTCACAACGCGGCGGCAGCCGAGGCGGTCGTGTTCGCGCAGAAGGCCGGCCTCGACCCGGCGATGATGATCGAAGTGGTCGGCGAAGGCGCGGGCGCATCGCGCATGCTCGCAGTGCGCGGGCCGATGATGGCGGCGGGATCGTACGAACCGGCGGCGATGAAGCTCGACGTCTACAAGAAGGATCTGCACATCATCGCCGACTTCGCGCGCGAGGTCGGCGCGCCGACCCCGCTCTTCTCGCAAAGCGCAGTTTTCTACAAAACCGCTATGGAGGAGGGCCGCGGGAAACAGGACACGGCGGCGATCGCCTCGGTATTGAAGACCATGGCCGGACTCCCGCCGGATCCCTGATGGACCATCTGCTCCACCCGGATCTGCGCTTCGTCGCGCAGAACGTGCTGGGCGGGCTCGCCTACGGCAGCCTGCTGTTCTTGATCGCCTCGGGGTTGACGCTGGTCTTCGGGCTGATGCGGATCATCAACCTCGCGCAGACCGCGTTCTACCTGCTCGGCGCGTACGTCGGGCTGACGCTGGTCGCGCACGGCACGAACTTCTGGCTCGCGAGCGCGGCCGCCGGAATCGTCACGATGGTGCTCGGACTGGCGGTGTACCGCGCGTTCCTGCACCGCTACCACGCCGACCCGCTGACCTCGCTGCTGCTCACGCTCGGGTTCACGCTGATCCTCGACGACGCGATCCTGGCGATCTGGGGCGGCGATCCGCACTCGATCGCGCCGCCGCCCGCGCTCGCGGGCTCGGTGCAGCTCGGCACGCTGGTGTTCCCGGTGTACTGGCTGGCGGTGATCGTCCTGAGCGTCGTCGTCGCGGCGGTCATGTTCATCGCGCTGCAGCGCACGATGCTCGGGGTGATGATTCGCGCCAGCGTCGACGACGAGGAGATGGCGCGCGGGCTCGGGGTCGACGTCAACCGCGCGTTCTACGTGGTCTTCGCGGCCGGCGCGCTGATCGCCGGAATCGGCGGTTTGCTCGGCGGGCCGATCACCAGCGCCTATCCCGGGCTCGACGGCGAGCTGACGCCGCTGGCGTTCGCCGTGGTGATCGTCGGCGGGATGGGCAGCCTCAGCGGCGCGCTCGTCGGCAGCCTGCTGATCGGGCTCGTCAACGCGTTCGGCAAAGCGATGTTCCCGGAGCTCTCGTACTTCACGATCTTTGTGCCGGTTGCGCTGATCATGGCGTTCCGCCCGCAAGGGCTGTTCGGAAGGAAGCTGTGAGGGCGCGCCGCCACTGGACGCTGGTGACCGCCGCCGGGCTGATCGTCGCGCTGCTGCTGCCGAAGCTCGGCGTGCCGACGTTCTACGTCTCGCTGCTGACGCAGACGTGGATCTTCGCGATCGTCGCGATGAGCCTCGACCTGCTGATCGGCTTCACCGGCTTGGTGAACTTCAGCCAAGCGGCGCTGTTCGGCGTCGGCGCGTACGCGGTCGCGATCGCGGCGACGCGCTTTCACGTCGTCGGGTTCGTTCCGGCGCTGGGACTTGGAATTATCGCGGCCGTCGTCACGGCGGCGGTGTTCGGGCTCGTCGCGCTGCGCAGCGAGGGCGTCGGCTTCATCATCATCACCATCGCGCTGAACGAGATCGTGTGGGGGCTGGCGTACCAGTGGGTCTCGGTCAGCGGCGGCGACAACGGGATCACCGGCCTGGTGCGCCCGGCGGTTGGCCCGTTCGACGTCTCCGCGAACACGGGCTACTACTACGTCTGCTTCGCCTTCTTTGCGCTCGCGCTGCTGCTGATGCTGCTCATCGTGCGCTCGCCGTTCGGGCTGGTGCTCAAAGGCGTGCGCGAGACGCCGCGCCGGATGCGCGCGCTCGGCTACAACGTCTGGCTCTACCGCTACCTGGCGCTGATGCTTTCCGGCGCGTTCGCCGGGCTCGCCGGCGTGCTGTTCGCCTGGTACAACCAGTTCGTCGGCCCCGTCGCGCTCTCGCTCGACCAGTCGACGCAGTTCCTGATCATGGTGATCCTGGGCGGGATCGGGACGCTCTACGGCCAGCTCTTCGGCGCGTTCGTCGTCGTCTTCCTGAGCAACGAGCTCAGCGCGATCACGCCGCGCTGGCAGCTGATTCTCGGCTTGGTGTACTTCGCGGTGGTGATGTACGCGCCGGGCGGTTTGGTGGTGCTCGTGCCGCGGCTGTGGGCGCGACTGCGCGGGCGCAACATTCCGGTTGTCGCCTCGGAGCCGCTGTGAGCGCGAACGGGGTGTGCCTCGCGCTGGACTGCGTGACGAAGCGGTTCGGCAGGCTCGCCGTGCTCGAAGAGGTGTCGTTCTCCGTGCCGGCGGGACAGCGCTGCGGGATCATCGGTCCGAACGGCGCCGGCAAGTCGACGCTCTTCAACATCGTCGCCGGCGATCTGCCGCTGACGCGCGGGTCGGTCCGCTTCCTCGGAGCCGACGTCACCCGCCGGAGCGCGCACGCGCGCGCGCGGCTCGGGCTGGGGCGCACGTTCCAGACGACGACGCTGTTTCCGAAGCTCACCGTGCTGGAAAACCTCGTGCTGGCGCTGCAAGCGCATAGCGCCGAGCGCTTCGCCATGCTCGTTCCGCGCAGCCGCTACCGCGCGCGCGACGAGGAGGCGCTCGCGCTGCTCGAGCGCGTCGGGCTGACGGCGCGCGCGCATCATCTGGTCGACGCGCTCGGCTACGGCGAGAAGCGGCAGATCGAGATTCTGCTCGCGCTCGCGCAGCGCCCGAAGCTGCTGCTGCTCGACGAGCCGACGGCCGGTCTGGCGCCGGCCGACGCGACGCTCGTCACCGCGATGCTCAAGAGGGAGCATTCGGACTTGACGATCGTGCTGATCGAGCACGACATGGGCGTGGTGTTCGACGTCGTCGAGCGGCTCGTCGTGCTGCACCACGGCCGCGTCGTCGCCGACGGGCCGCTCGAAACGATCCGCGGCGATCAGCGCGTGCAAGAGATCTATCTGGGCGGGAAGCTGTGAGCCTGCTCGAGGTGGACGAGATCCACACCTACTACGAGCACAGCCACATCTTGCAAGGCGTCTCGCTGCGCGCGGAGAGCGGCCGCGTCACCGCGCTGCTCGGCCGCAACGGCGTCGGCAAGACGACGCTGATCCGCTCGGTGATCGGGTTCACCCCGCCGCGGAGCGGACGGATTCGCTTCAACGGCGAGCCGATCGAACGGCTTCCCTCGCATGCGATCGCGCGCCGCGGCGTCGGCCTCGTGCCGCAAGGTCGGCGCATCTTTCCCTCGTTGACCGTCGAGGAGAACTTGCGGATCGGCGGGCTGCCGGCGCGGGCGGGGCGCTGGTCGCGCGAGAGCGTCTACGAGCTGTTTCCGCGGCTGCGCGAGCGCAGCGGGCACTACGGCGGCCAGCTCAGCGGCGGCGAGCAGCAGATGGTCGCGATCGGCCGTGCGCTGATGGCGAACCCGGTGCTGCTGCTGATGGACGAACCGTCGGAAGGGCTGGCGCCGCTGATCGTGCGCGAGCTGGAGCGCACGCTGCACTCCCTCAAGCAGACCGGGCTCGCGATCGTGCTGGTCGAACAGAACCTGCCGCTCGCGCTCTCGGTCGCCGACGAGGCGTACATCATCAGCAAAGGCCGGGTCGTCTTCGACGGCGATCCGAACGTCATTCGCACCGACGACGAGGTTCGCATCAACTACCTGGGGGTTTAGCACAGCTCGTAGCACACCGGAAACGGAGGATCATCGCGATGAGGACGTCCACCACAGCGAAGTTTGCGGCGCTCGCCGCGCTGCTTGCGATACTCTCGTCCGCGGCGGCGCCGCCGGCGCGCGCGGCCGATGCTGGACCGATCAAGGTCGCGCTGCTCGCGCCGACGTCCGGTTCGGCGGCCGCGGCCGGACATGACATGGTCGCCGGCTGGACGCTGTACTGGAAGGAGCACAACGACAAAGTCGCCGGCCGAACGGTGCAGACGACGGTCTACGACACCGCCTCGAACCCGACGCATGCGCTCGACCAAGCCCGGCACGCCGTCGAGCAGGACGGCGCCCAGATCGTCGTCGGCCCGTACCTCGCGAACGAAGGGCTCGCCGTCGCGCCGTACACGATCCAGCACCGCATCCCGCTGTTTCTCCCGACCGTCTCGGCCGACGATCTGTCGCAGCGCATGGCGAACGCGTTCGTGATCAAGGTCGCGGGCTGGAGCTCGAGCCTGCCGACGCACCCGGCCGGCGAGTGGGCGTACGAGCAAGGCCATCGCAAGATGGTGACGCTGGCGAACAGCTACGCGTTCGGCTACGAGAACGCCGGCGGCTTCGCGCAGACGTTCACGCAGAAGGGCGGCAAGATCGTCGACCAGATCTGGGCGCCGCTCGGGACGGCCGACTACTCGCCGTACATCTCGCGCGTGCAGGCCGCGGCGCCCGACGCGCTCTTCGTCGAGATGGTCGGCGCCGACGCGGTCCACTTCCTCACCCAGTGGAGCCAGCTGGGGCTCAAGAACAAGATCCCGCTGATCGCGAACGAGACGACGACCGATCAGTCCAACATCCGGTCCATTGCGCCGGACATCGTCGAGGGGATCACCAGCTTCGGGCACTTCGCCGAGTGCCGCGACGCGGCGGCGACCCGAGTGTTCATCGACAAGTACGGCAAAGCGGAAGGCGTCCTGCCGTCGTACATGGCGACCGGGTTCTACACCGCCGCGCAGTGGATCGCGCACGCGATCGAGAACATTCACGGCAACACGAGCGATCCCGGCGTGCTGCTGCGCGCGGTGCGCGAGATCAAGCTCCCCGACTCGCCGTTCGGCCCGATGACGCTCGACCAGTACGGTGCGCCGGTCGAGAACGTGTACGTGCGCAAGGTCGTCGCGACGAGCGGCGAGGCGGCGAAGTATGCGAAGACCTGCAACGCGGTCGTGAAGACGTATCCGAGCGTCTCGCAGTTCTGGACCTGGCGCGCGGCCGACTACCTCAAACAACCGGTGTACTCGCCCAGCTATCAGGGGTACGCGAAATGACGAACGTCAAACGGATGGCCTGGCTCGGCGCCGTGAGCGTCGCGCTGGCAACGCTCGGCGCGCAGCCGCACCCAGCGCGCGCGCAAGCGAAAACGTTCAAGATCGGGTTCCTCTACCCGGTGACCGGCGTCTTCGCCGCGCCCGGCAAGTACATGCAAGAAGGGCTCGAGCTCTATCTGAGAGAGCACGGCAACAAGCTGGCCGGGCTGAACGTCGACGTCGACGTCGCCGACGATCAGGGAAATCCGTCGGTCGGGCTGACGCAGATTCGCAAGCTGGTCGAACAGGACCACGTCGACGTGCTCTTCGGGCCGCTGTCGGCGGCGGTCGGCTCGGCGATCGTGCCGTACATCGAGCAGCACAAAGTTCCGGCGGTCTATCCGATCGTCTCCTCGGACGATCTGACGCAGCGCACGCCGAGCGAGTACATCCTGCGCACGGAGTGGACGAGCAGCCAGCCGACGCACGTCCTCGGCGACTACGCGTACAAGACGCTCAAGTACCGCAAGGTCGCGACGATCGCGTACGACTTCAGCTTCGGCTGGGAGAGCTTGGGCGGCTTCATCGACACCTTTCAGCGCGACGGCGGGAAGATCGTCAAGGAAGTCTGGACGCCGCTGGTGACCTCGGACTACTCGCCGTTCCTCTCGGCGCTCCCGCGCGACGCGGACGCCGTGATGTGCAGCTACTCGGGCGCCGCGGCGGTGAACTTCATCAAGCAGTACAAGGCCTTCGGTTTGAAGATGCCGCTGATCTGCCAAGGCAACACCACCGACGAGAGCACGCTCCAGGACAGCCCGGACGCGGTCGGAATGATCACCGCGCTGCAGTACAGCGCCGCGCTGAAGAACCCGAACAACGAGAAGTTCGTCGCGGCGTACACCAAAGCGTACGGCCACGAGCCCTCGTACTACGCCGAAGGCACCTACGTCGGCGCGGAATACCTCAACCGCGGCCTCGCCGCGGTGCACGGGAACGTCTCCGACCCGGTCGCGTTCGTCAAAGCCATGCGCGCCGTGCACGTGACCGACGCCCCGCGCGGCCCGGTCCATCTCGACGACCGCGGCAACCCAGTTCAAAACATCTACATCCGCCGCGTCGAAAAGGTCGGCTCACAACTGCAGAACGTCGTCCTGCAAACCTACCCGAACGTGTCCCAGTTCTGGACGTACAACCCGGCGGAGTACTTGAAGCAGCCGGTCTACGACCGGACGCACCCCCCGTGTAACGCCTGCGGAGGGTAGTGCCTAGTTTGCGGTGATGGGGACGGTGTCGTAGCGCGAGTAGGCGACGTGCGAGGTGCCGTCGTCGTCGAACTGTAGGCACGAGTCGATCGGCTTGGCGTAGACGTGGAGGGTAATCGCGCGGCCGTCGCACGAGCCGACGCGGTGGACCGAGAGGTGGCCGCTGCGCATGTCGATCTCGCCTTCGTGCAGCGTGCGGGTCGTCGTGCGGCGCAGGTCGCGCGGGCCGCGCTCGAAGCCGTCGGGATAGGCGACGCGGTAGTTCTCGCACGTGATCGCGCCTTGCTGCAGGACGAAGGCACAGTCGGAGTCGGCGTGGTCGTGGATCGCCGAGCGCGCGTCCTTCTCCCAGCAGATCGCGATCAGCTCGAACGCGTCGTCGCGGACGACGAGGTTGCGCGTGTAGCGGCCCGGCGTCCAGCTCAGATACGGAGCGAGCGTTCGCCGGTCGACGCGCACGCCGCGCAGCGCCGCCGCCACGCGAACGGGCTGCAGCACGTCGCCCAGCTCGCGCAGGGCGACGACCAAATCCTCGACCGCGTGGAGCGTCGTCATCGCTCCGAGTGTTCGGGACGATGCGACGCTTTCCCGTGCCTTGAGCGAACTTGCAGGACGATTCGTCCGGGGCGATGAGGTGCACCAGCCAACATCTCGTGCGCTTCTTGCGCGCGTTCGAGAGGAAGCATTTCACCGATGCGCGTTTTTAGAGCGCCGCTTTCGAACAGATCGGTAAGCTTGTCCAGTCTGTCCTTCGTCACATCGACAATGAAATAAACGCCGCGAGCGCCGGATCGCCTTGTGTCTTCTTCCCGCGGTTGCGCGACGGCTGATACAACGACGCCACCACGCCGCACGACGTCGAACGAACGCGACAGCACTTCACCGCCCACCGTGTCGAGCACGACATCGACGTCATGAACCGCACGGTCGAACGGCTCGGCCCGAAAGTCGAGAAAACGTTCGGCGCCGAGACCGAGGACATAATCGCGATCGCCGGCCGAGCCCGAAGCGATCACGCGTGCGCCGGCGTGGTTTGCGAGTTGCACGCCATACGAACCGACGTTCCCGCCGGCCCCGTGAACGAGTACCGTTTGACCTGGTTCGACCTTTGCGTACTCGAAGAGCATCTGCCATGCGGTCACGCCGACTACCGGCACCGAGGCAGCTTCGAGGAAATCGAGATTCGCAGGTTTGCGCGCGAGCATGGCAGCTTTGCAGAGCGCGACCTCTGCATAGGCGCCTGTGAACGACGGATTTGTAGCTCCATACACCGAGTCACCAACGCGAAATTCACCCGCGTCCGTACCTACCGAAAACACGGTCCCCGCGAGATCGGCTCCCGGAATCAACGGAAGGTCCTGACCGAGGCCGCTTTTGCCCTCGCGAACGAGCGCGTCCCATGCTCCGACGCCCGCCGCCTCGACGCTTACGGTTACCTCACCGGACGCGGGCGCCGGCGCCGGTACGTCCTCATAGCGGAGAACCGGCGGCGGACCGAATTCATGAACGACGATTGCTTTCATGGTTGACAGCTCACACGTTCGAGTCGGAGTAATGCGATCTCTCTGGGACAATGATGCCACGCACCTCGTTTCGCCGGTGAACGGGCTTGCGCTCGCTTGGGAAGGCACACTCCGCGTCCGCGAGAGGAGCCGCACCGTCTCGGCCGGGAGTACCCGCGGGGAGGCAACTCGATTTGGTTCAGGAACTCGCGCGCACCGTTCGCGCGCCGCGCGGGAGCGCGTTGCGCGCTCGCAGTTGGCAGACCGAAGCGGCGCTGCGGATGCTGATGAACAACCTCGATCCGCAGGTCGCCGAGCGACCCGACGAGCTCGTCGTGTACGGCGGGATCGGCAAAGCCGCGCGCGACTGGGCATCGTTCGACGCGATCGTGCACGAGCTGGAACGGCTGCGCGACGACGAAACGCTTGCGGTCCAGTCGGGGAAACCGGTCGGCGTCTTCAAGTCGCATCCCGACGCGCCGCGCGTCGTGCTGGCGAACTCGAACCTCGTCCCGCGCTGGGCGACCTGGGAGCACTTTCACGAGCTCGACCGCAAAGGGCTGATGATGTACGGCCAGATGACGGCCGGTTCGTGGATCTACATCGGCTCGCAAGGGATCGTGCAAGGGACGTACGAGACGTTCGTCGAGATGGGGCGCCGGCATTACGGCGGCGACCTCGCCGGCAAGTGGATTCTCACCGCCGGGCTCGGCGGGATGGGCGGCGCGCAGCCGCTCGCCGCGACGATGGCCGGCGCCTCGCTGCTCGCGGTCGAGTGCGATCCCACGCGGATCGAGAAGCGCTTGCAGACGCGATATCTCGACAAACGCGCGGACTCACTGGACGAAGCGCTCGCGATCATCGAAGAGTCGAAGCGCACGACGATTCCGGTCTCGGTCGCGGTGCTCGGCAACGCGGCGGAGATCGTGCCGGAATTGGTCCGGCGCGGCGTGCGCCCGGACGCGGTAACCGATCAGACCTCGGCGCACGATCCGGTGAACGGCTATCTGCCCGCCGGCTGGACGCTCGAGCAATGGCGTGAGATGCGCGAGCGCGATCCGCAGGCGGTCGCAGACGCGGCGAAGCGCTCGATGGTCGGGCACGTCGAAGCGATGGTCGCGTTTCACCGCATGGGAATTCCGACGTTCGACTACGGCAACAACATCCGCCAGATGGCGCACGACACCGGGCTGCAGGACGCGTTCGCGTTCCCGGGCTTCGTGCCGGCGTACATTCGGCCGCTGTTCTGCCGCGGCGTCGGACCCTTCCGCTGGGTCGCGCTCTCCGGCGATCCCGACGACATCGCGAAGACCGACGCGAAGGTCAAAGAGCTCCTGCCGAACGACAAGCACCTGCACCGCTGGCTGGACATGGCGCACGAGCGAATCGCGTTTCAAGGGCTGCCCGCGCGCATCTGCTGGATCGGTCTCGGGGACCGCGACCGCGTCGGCCTGGCGTTCAACGAGATGGTTGCGCGCGGCGAGCTGAAGGCACCGATCGTGATCGGTCGCGACCACCTCGACAGCGGCAGCGTCGCCTCGCCGAACCGCGAGACGGAAGGGATGAAGGACGGCTCGGACGCCGTCAGCGACTGGCCGCTGCTGAATGCGATGCTCAACGTCGCCGGCGGCGCGACCTGGGTGTCGTTCCATCACGGCGGCGGGGTCGGAATCGGTTTCTCGCAGCACGCCGGCGTCGTGATCGTCGCCGACGGCACCGAGGCGGCGGCGAAGCGCATCGCGCGCGTGCTGTGGAACGATCCCGCCAGCGGCGTCGCGCGCCATGCCGACGCGGGCTACGACGAAGCGGTCGAAGCGGCGCGCGCGCACGGACTTCGTCTCCCGATGCACGACGCGTGAGCGCGCCGGCGCTGGACCGTTCCACGATCACGCTGCGCGCCGGCGAGCTGCACGCGGCCGACGTGCGCGCGCTGGTGTGCGAGGGCGCGCGTCTCGCGCTCGCGCCGGACGCGCGCCCGGCGGTCGACCGCGCGGCCGAGGTCGTCGCGTCTATCGCGGCGCAAGACACGAGTGTCTACGGCGTCAACACGGGTTTCGGCAAGCTGGCGCAGACCCGCATCCCGCGCGAGAAGCTCGCCGACCTGCAGCGCAATCTCGTCCTTTCGCACGCCTGCGGCGTCGGCGCCCCGCTCCCGCGCGACGTCGTGCGGCTGATCCTCGCGCTGAAGATCAACTCGCTCGCGCGCGGCTATTCCGGCGTGCGGTGGACCCTCGTCGAGACGCTGCTGGCGTGCCTCGAGCGCGACGTGCTGCCGGTCATCCCGGGACAGGGCTCGGTCGGCGCGTCCGGCGATCTCGCGCCGCTCGCGCACCTGTCCGCCGCGCTGATCGGCGTCGGCGACGTGCACGCGAACGGCGCGCGCCTTCCCGCAGCGGAGGCGTTGGCCCAAAACGGGATCGCGCTGCTGGAGCTGCAAGCGAAGGAAGGGCTGGCGCTGCTGAACGGGACGCAAGTGTCGACGGCGCTCGCGCTGCGCGCGTTGATCGGTGCGGAAGACGTGCTCGCCGCCTCGCTGGTCGCCGGCGCGCTGTCGATCGAAGCTGCGCTCGGCAGCGTGCGGCCGTTCGACGCGCGGATCCACGCCGTGCGCGGTCACGCTGCGCAGAGCGACGTGGCCGCGGCGGTGCGCGGCCTGATCGAAGGGAGCGAGATCAACGAATCCCACCGCGACTGCGGGCGCGTGCAGGATCCGTACTCGCTGCGCTGCATCCCGCAGGTGCTCGGCGCGTGTCTGCGGACGCTGCGTGACGGTGCCGCGGTCCTGATCGACGAAGCGAACGCGGTCTCCGACAACCCGCTCGTCTTTCCGGAGACCGGCGAGGTGATCTCGGGCGGAAACTTCCACGCGGAGCCCGTCGCGCTCGTCGCCGACGCGCTCGCCGTCGCGATCGCCGAGATCGGCAACATCAGCGAACGCCGCTGCGCGCTCCTGGTCGACCCGACGTTCAGCGCGCTGCCCGCGTTTCTGGCGACCGATCCGGGATTGGAGTCCGGCTACATGATCGCGCAGGTGACCGCCGCCGCGCTCGCGTCGGAGAACAAACTCCTCGCGCATCCCGCCAGCGTCGACAGCATCCCGACCAGCGCCGGACAAGAAGATCACGTCAGCATGGCGACGCACGGCGCGCGCCGCCTCGACGACATGCTGCGCAACGCCGCGAGCATCGTTGCGATCGAGCTGCTCTCCGCCGCGCGCGGGATCGCATTCCGCCGCCCGCTGCGCACCTCGGGCGCGCTGGAAGCCGTGCTCGCCGAGATCGCACCCGACGGCGGCGGTACCGGCGACCGCTATCTCGCGCCGGAGATCGAGCGCGTCACCGCCCTGGTCCGCAGCGGTCGCTTCACGCCGCTCGTCGCACCGCTCTTTCCGACGACTACCGCTCACCCTTCGACAAGCTCAGGGTGACGAGCTGAAGGCGAACATGTACGAACGATGTCAGTGTGAGTGAGGCGAGGCGACGATGACGAACGATGAAACCGCGGCCGACGGTGGTGTCACCCTGAGCCCGTCGAAGGGTGAGAGAGCCTCGTCCTCGGAGCCGTACGACCTTGAGTGCGGCGATTCGCCGCTGCTGATCAGCGCGCCGCACGCCGGCACGCTGCTTCCCGACGACATTGCGGCGCGTCTCACGCCGCCGGGACGCGCGCTGGTGGACACCGACTGGTACGCGGACCGGCTTTACCCGTTCGCGAAGGCGCTCGGGGCGACGGTGCTGCGGGCGCGCTGGTCGCGGTACGTCATCGACGTGAACCGCGACCCGGCCGGCGTCTCGCTCTACCCCGGGGCGCGCACCACCGGCCTGGTGCCCGTCGAGACGTTCGAAGGCGAGCCGCTCTACGCGCCCGGCGATCAGCCGAACGACGAAGAGATCGCCGCGCGGCGCGAGCGGTACTTCGAGCCGTATCACGACGCGCTGCAGTCGGAGCTCGCGCGGCTGCGCCACAAGCACCGGTACGCCGTGCTGATCGACGCGCACTCGATCTGGAGCCCGCTGCCGCTGTTGTTCGAAGGCGAGCTTCCCGACGTGAACGTCGGCACGAACTCCGGCCGCTCGTGCGATCAGGACCTGCGCGACGCGGCCGCTGCCGCCGTCGCCGCATCGCCGTACTCGCACGTCGTCGACGGCCGCTTCAAAGGCGGCTACATCACCCGCCGCTACGGCAACCCCGCCCACTCGGTGCATGCCATCCAGCTGGAGATCAACCAGAAAACCTACCTCGCCGACGGCTCACGCACGGAATGGGACGACGCGAAGGCGGCGCGCTTGTCCGCCGTGCTGCGCACCGTCTGCGAAGCCGTGCTGAAGCTGGCGGGCTCGCGCGCCCCGAGCAGCAGCTCGATCGTCTAAAAACGGGAGGAAGTTCCAGCTTCGCCGAGCAGAGTCGCGTTCGTCATGCAACAGCAACAGCAGCAGCACACGCACGACGTCGCGCGCGCCGAGTTCGTTGACACCGGCGAGGGTCATCGCGCTTACCTGGCGGTTCCGTCCGGCGCGGGTCCGTTTCCGGGCGTGCTCGTCTTTCAGGAAGCGTTCGGGATCGATCCGTACATGCAAAGCGAGGCCGAGCGTCTCGCGAAGCACGGTTACGCCGCGATCGCGCCGGACCTCTTCGATGGGCAGACGTACTCGTACGACGACCGCGACAGCATCGGCTCGCGCCTCTCGGCGCTCACCGACGAGCTGATGCTCGACCACACCGAACGCGCCGCGACCGTATTGCAAAAGCTGCCAGTGCTGAAGAAGGGTCCGCTCGGCGCGGTGGGGTTCTGCATGGGTGGCCGGCTCGCGTTTCTCGTCGCTGCCGCGTTCGGCGAGCGGGTCGCCGCGGCGTCGTGCTTCTACGGCGGCTCGATCGGCTCGGAGCAGAAGCGTTTCTTCGAGCCGCTGCTCCACCGCGTCCCGGATATCAGTGCCGAGCTGCTGCTGCTCTACGGCGCCGACGATCCGTCGATCGAGCCGCGCGAGCACGGCCGGATCGCCGAAGCGCTCTCGACCAACAAGAAGCAATTCACGCTGACGGTCTTCGCCGGCGCCGGCCACGGCTTCGCCTCCCGCGACCGCGCGTCGCTCTACAACCCGAACGCCGCGGAGCTCGCCTGGAACGAAACGCTCCGGCTCTTCGACCGGACCTTGCGCTAACGCGCGCGCAAGCGCACGACCAGCCAGTCGCGCACCGTGTCGAGCCGGGGCTCGGATAGCGTCAGCCGGAACCGCCGTCGTGGGGCCGGCCGCCGATCACGACGCCGGCGCAGCGGGTCGCACCGAGCCAGTAGCATAGCTCGGCCGGCGACCCGACGTCCCAGAGCGCGAGATCGCAGCGCGCGCCGGCGCGCAGTTCGCCGCGATCTCCCAGCCCCAGCGCGCGCGCCGCGTTGCGGGTCGTGCCGGCGAGCGATTCTTCGGGCGTGAGGCCGAACAGCACGCACGCCATGTTCATCACCGTCGGCAGCGTGAGGACCGGCGAAGTTCCCGGGTTGCAGTCGGTCGCGAGCGCGATCGGGACGCCGTGCGCGCGCAGCGCCGCGAGCGGCGGCTTCACCGTCTCGCGAAGATAGTAGTACGCGCCGGGCAGCAGCACGGCGGCTGTTCCCGCGCGCGCGAGCGCCGCGATCCCGTCCTCGCTGGTGTGCTCGATATGGTCCGCCGACAGCGCGCCGTACCGCGCGGCGAGCGCCGCCGCGCCGGTGTCGGCGATCTGATCGGCGTGCAGTTTCACCGCGAAACCGAGCCGTTTCGCCGCCTCGAGCACGCGCGCGGTCTCTTCGGGCGTGAAGGCGATCGTATCGCAGAACACGTCGACCGCGTCGGCAAGCCCATCGCGCGCGACGAGCGGCAGCATCACCTCGCACACGAAACCAAGGTACTCTTCGCGCCGCTCCGCGTACTCCGGCGGGACGACGTGCGCGCCCAGGTACGTCGCGCGCACGGTGATTCCGAGCTCGCGGCCGAGCCGGCGCGCGACGCGCAGCAGCCGCAGCTCGGTCTCGAGGTCGAGCCCATACCCCGACTTGATCTCCACCGTCGTCGTGCCGTTCACGATCATCGTGCGCGCGCGTTGCGCGGCGTCCCGAAACAGCGTCTTTTCGTCGGTCGCGCGCGTCATGGCGACGGTGTGCGCGATCCCGCTCCCGCCGCTCGCCGCCGCGGCGTAGCTCTGCCCGGCGACGCGGCGCTCGAAATCGCCGACGCGCTCGCCGCCGAAAACGAGGTGCGTGTGAGGATCGATCAGCCCCGGGGTGATCCAGCGGCCGCCAGCGTCGATCACGCGCTCGGCGAGCCGCGCAGGCGCGCCGGGCAGCTCCGCGCTCGGCCCGATCCACGCGATGACGCCGTCGCGCGCCGCAACCGCGCCGTGCTCGATCGCCCCGTACGGCGCGCCGCCCGGAACCATCGTCGCGAGCCGCGCACCGACCCACAGCGTCTCCCACCGTTCGCTCATCCGTTCGCGTAGTACGGCGAAGCGGAACGGTTCCCGCTTGCGCGAAGCCGAGCGCCGATGCGGCTGTTCGCGCGCGAAGCGTTTCTCCCGACCGGCTGGGCCCCCGACGTCACGCTCGACATCGCGCCCGACGGAACGATCCTCGCCGTGCAGGCCGGCACGGCGCCGCGCGACGCGGAGATCGCCGGCGGCCCGGTTCTGCCCGGAATGCCCAACCTGCACTCGCACGCGTTCCAGCGCGCGATGGCCGGGAGCGCCGAGCGCAGCGCGACCGCGGACGACGATTTCTGGTCGTGGCGGGAAGCGATGTACGCGCTCGCGGCGCGGCTCGAGCCGGACGAGCTGCGCGCGATCGCGCGCGAGGTCTACTGCGCGATGCTGGCCGCGGGCTACACGGCGGTCGCGGAGTTTCATTACCTGCACCGCGATCCGCGCGGCGCGTGGTATGCCGACAAAGCCGCGACCTCGCGCGCGCTGATCGAAGCGGCGCGCGACGCCGGAATCGCGATCTGCCTGCTCCCCGCGCTCTACGCGCACTCCGACGCCGGCGGAAAACCGCTGCACGAGCGCCAGCAGCGCTTCGCCACCACGCCGGACGACATACTTCAGATCGCCGCTGCGCTGCGAAAAGACTACGCGAACGACGACGACGTCACGATCGGAATCTGCGCGCACTCGCTGCGTGCCGTCACGCCGGAGGAATTGCGCGCGCTGCTCGACGGCTCGCCGCGCGACGTCCCGGTCCATGTGCACGCCGCCGAACAGACGCGTGAGGTCGACGCGGTGCGCGCCGCGCTCGGCGCGCGCCCGGTGGAGTGGCTGCTCGCCAACCACGACGTCGACGCGCGCTGGTGCCTCGTGCACGCCACGCAGGTCGACGAACGCGAGCGCGACGCGCTGGCACGCAGCGGCGCCGTGGCCGGACTCTGTCCGACGACCGAGGCGAACCTCGGCGACGGGCTCTTTCCGCTCGCGCCGTATCTCGCCGCGGACGGCGCATTCGGGATCGGCTCCGACAGCAACGTCTCCCTCTCGCCCGCCGAGGAGCTGCGCTGGCTGGAGTACGGCCAGCGGCTCGCGCTGCGCCGCCGCGTCGTCGCGGCCGTCGCAGCAGGGACGTCCTGCGGGGAGACGCTCTATGCGGGCGCCGCGCGCGGCGGCGCGCGCGCCTGCGGCTTGAACGCGGGCGCGCTCGAAGCCGGCTGCCGCGCCGACCTGATCGTCCTCGACGCGCGCGCCGAAGCGTTCGCCTCCGCGCCGCCGGGCGAGCTGCTCGACCGCTACGTCTTCGCGTGCGACCGGGCCGCGCCGCGCGACGTGATGGTGCGCGGGCGCTGGCGCGTGCGCGACGGGAATTTGACACGCTGAGCGGCGCCGAGCGAGGAGCGAGCGCCGCCGCCCGACAACGTCGCCGCAAAGGAGCGGCACCGCGCATGGCGACCATCGAGTTCACCCAGAACTACAGCGACCTTTCGACCGACCAGGGCTTTCAGTTCAAGTTCTTCTGCGACCGCTGCGGCAACGGCTACATGTCGAGCTTCCAGTCGAACCCGCTGGGGATGGCCGGCGGTTTGCTGCGCGCGGCGGGCGGGCTGTTCGGCGGCATGCTCGGGAACGCCGGCAACAGCGCCTACGAGGTGCAGCGCGCGGTCGGCGGACCGCAGCACGACGCGGCGCTGAAGAGCGCGGTCGAGGAGATCAAGCCGCTTTTTCACCAGTGCAAACGCTGCGGGACGTGGGTGTGCGGCGAGGTCTGCTGGAACGCTGACCGCAGCCTGTGCAAGCAGTGCGCGCCGATCCTGCAAGAAGAGCTGGCCGCGGCGCAAGCCAGCGTCGCGCGCGACCAGGTGTACGAGCGCGCGCAGTCCGTCGACCAGACGCACGGGATCGACGTCGCGGCGACGGCGTCGTCGGCACCGGTGTGCGCGGCGTGCGGCGCGCCCGCCAGCGGCGGGAAGTTCTGCGCCGAATGCGGCGCGCCGCTCGGCAAGACGACGTGCGCGAAATGCCACGCCGAGCTCGCCCCGAACGCGAAGTTCTGCGGCGAGTGCGGGACGCGAACCGGTACCAGCTGATGTACCTTCCGGACAGGTTCGAGTAGTCTAGCCCGCCGACGAGGTAACGCTAGCGAGTTCGGGCAATACCGAGGTCCGTGAGCTCGCTTACGCTTCTCGGGTGGAAGCTGCGTTGAGCGCCCTCGGGCCCCGGCCCACCGGGCGCCGCGCAGGCGCACGGACGGTGCTGCGCGACGCGCGCGAAGCAGCGTCCGCAGGTGATTGGGAGCGCGTCGTCGCGCTGCTCGAGGGCGCCGAGCTGGAAGAGCGCGGCGAGCGCGTCGAAGCCGCGTTCTGGCTGGCGCGCGCGGCGCTGCGCGGCGGATCGCCCGCGCGCGCGCTGGTCGCGCTCGACGACGTCGCCGATCTGCCGGAAGGGACCGAGGAGCGGGTCACGGCGGCGGCGCTGCGCGGCACCGCGCTGGTGCGGCTCGGCCAAAGCGACGAGGGCGTCGCGCTGCTCGAGCGCGCCGTCGGCGACGCCGCGCTCGTCGACGGCCCGGCGCGCGCCGAGGCCGGCTACGACCTCGCGCTGGCGTACTTCGGGCTGGGCCGGCTCGACGACGCCGAGAGCACGCTCGACGCTCACACCGATCCGGCGGCGGGAATCACCTACGCGCGCGCGCTCGAGCTCTACGGCTGGATCGAAGTTCGCCGCGACCGCTATCCGATCGCCTCGCGCCACTTCCTCGACGCGCTCGACGTGCTGCGCACCTCGCCCGAGCGCGACGCGCCGATGTCCGCGGCGCTGCTCTACGCGATGACGACGATCGCGCTCGACACGCTCGACCTCAAGCTGTTCGCGCGCGTCCGCGGGGACGTCGAGGCGCTGCTGAGCGCGCCGGCGCTGCAGACGCGCTCGTTCGCGATCCGCCAGAACCGCGCGTTCGTCGAGCTGCTCGACGGCAACGCCGCCGAAGCGTGGCGGATCGCCGACGAGACGCTGGCGGAATCCTTGCCGGGCGCGCAGCGCGTCGCCGCGCTCGTCACCGCGGCGCGCATCGCGCGCGCGGCGGGCGACGCGTTCACGCCGGAGCAGCTCGGGCGCAAAGCGGGGGCGATCGCGCTCGACGTCGACTGGGGCGCGACCGGCGCCGACGAGCGCGCCGCGCTGCCGTCCGCGGTCCGCGAGGCCGCCGAGTTCGACCCGGTGCTGGCGGAACGGCTGCTCGCGCTCGCCGAGGCGCTCCCGCCGCCGCGCGTCCCGGTCGAAGCGCTCGAGGGCGTGCGGCGGCTCGACGCGCTCGAAGATCTCGCCCGCGCGGCGCTCGCCCGCGCGCACGGCGAGACCGCGAAGGCGACGGCGCGGCTGCGCGCGGCCGCGGCCGCCTTCAACGCGCGCGGGCTGCGCTTCGACGAAGCGATCGCGCTGCTGGGACTGATCGAGATCGTCTCGACCGACGAAGCGCTGCAGCGCGCCGACGAGCTGACGCGGGTCGTCCCGCGCTCGTGGCTGCGCCGGCGCTTCGCCGCGCTCGCCGAGCGCGCGCGCGGCGTCGAGCAGCTCAGCACGGCCGAGCACCGGGTGATGCTCGCGATCTGCGAAGGCCGCTCGACCGCCGAGATCGCGGCCCGCTTCGGCCGCAGCAAGAACACGATCCGCAACCAGACCCGCCGCGTTTACGAGGTGATGGCGGTGCGGACGCGCTCGGCGCTGGTCGCCAAGTGCGCCGCGCTGGGGATCGTCCCCGGAACGTCGTGAGCCGGCTCAACGGACCCACGCGCTGGTTCAAAAATACTACTGTATAGGTCGCCTGCGATAGTATGATATAGAGGTGGGCGCGAGGCCGCCTGGCCAACGTCAGCCCTCGTGTGGTACTCCGGGACCGGCCTGGGCTCGTGATTCACGTCGTTGCCGAGCGCCGTTTGGGGCGGCTCGCGGTGTACGGTCCAGACGGGCACCTGTGGCATCTCGCCGACGCGAGCGGCGAAGCGCGGGGCGCCGGAATGCGCGCTCCGTACGGGCCGGGTAATCCGATCGCGCCGGGTCACTACCGGCTGCTGGGCCAGGTCGAGCACGATCCGCCGACCGCCGAGGACGGCCCGGGCGCGATCGACGTCGGCGATCTCGACAACACGACGCGGCGCCGGCTGATCGACGCCAGCCGCGCGCGGGTGCGCGGCGATGCGCTCGAGATCGCTTCGCTCACCGGACGGGCCGGCGGGCTCGCGGAATACGGTCGCACCGCGATCGTGATCCGCGGCGGCGGCACGATCCTGGCGCACCTCACCCCGCCCGAGGATCCGCTCGCGCCCTACCAGCGGCTGACGCGCAGCGACGGCGGACTCCGCCTGCACAACGCGGACCTCGCGCGGCTGCTGATCATCCTCAAGCCGGCGTTCAAGGACGAGACGACGATCGTCTTGACGGTGCTCGGCGAGCCGCCGCGCACCTCGCTGCACTAGGCGCCCGCGAGCGCTTCGGCGAGCACGAGATCTTCGATCGCCAGGCCGACCGATTTGAAGATCGTCACGTCGCTCGGGGCACGGCGAACCTGCGCGCCGTTCACCAGCTCGATGCCGAGCTCGCGCGTTTTCGCGAGCACGGGTCCTTCGCGGCCCGGGACGCGCGCGATCGCGTAGACGCACGCGACCTCGACGAGCGCGGCGATCGCCTCGACGTGTGCGAGCGCTTGCGGGCCGGTGCCGAAGACGACGACCCTCGCCGGCGCGTTGCGGTCGGCGACCAAATACTTCGTTGCGAGCGCAGAGACGGCGGCGGTCCGGACGCACGTCAGCGCCGCGGCGTCGAGCACCGCGAGCGGCGCCAGCGTCTCGCGCGCGAGCAGCACGTACGCGCCTTGCACGCGCGGCACACCGGCCGCGGCCGGCAGCGCGTTCACCGTGACAAGCTTCACCCCAGCGGTCCCGCTCGCGGACTGCGCCGGCATCATCAGCAGCGTCCCGCCCGCGAGCGCGACGTGCGCGCGCGGGACGAGCGGCGGCAGCGGGGCCCGAAACGCGCGCTCGAGGATCTCGACCGCCCGCCGCGGCGGCAGCGCCCGCGCGACGTCGCCGGCCGAAAAGGTGCGCACGGCGCCGGGTTTCGACGGGTTGCCCGCCGATCCGTCGAATCGTGCCCCGATGGAGTCTGACGAGCTCGCGGCTTTGGCCCGGCAGATGTCCGCGGCGATCGAGCACCTTCACGCGATGACCCAGCAAATCGCCGGCAACGCGCGCACGCAAGCGGCCTCGCTGCGCGAGGTCGTCGAGACCACGCGCTCGGCATCGCGCGAGCTCGCCGGGACGCTCGAGGTCGTGCACGCGGTGCGCGGCGAGGTCGGCGGCGCGACCGACGCGGTCGGCGTCGCCTCGCAGCAGATCGCACAGCTGGCGCACGCCGTCGACCGGCTCGCGGCGCAAAGCCGCGCCGGCGCCGGCGCGATCGAGCAATTGCTCGCGG
The DNA here is from genome assembly GCA_019235885.1 of Candidatus Eremiobacterota bacterium. Taxonomy (GTDB): domain Bacteria; phylum Vulcanimicrobiota; class Vulcanimicrobiia; order Vulcanimicrobiales; family Vulcanimicrobiaceae; genus Vulcanimicrobium. The sequence continues at coordinate 42,221 of JAFAKB010000074.1, forward strand.
TGAGCGCGCGGATCGGCGCGGCGGTCTCGTTCATCGAGGAGGTCTCGCAGCAGACGAACCTGCTCGCGCTCAACGCGTCGATCGAAGCGGCGCGCGCGGGCGTGCACGGCCGCGGCTTCGCCGTCGTCGCAGGCGAGATTCGCAAGCTCGCCGACTCGACGCGCGCGGCGACGACCGAGATGAACGCGCTGCTGCGCGAGATCGAGGCGAAGGCCCGCGACGCGCAAGAGATCGCCGGCGGCACCGAAGAAGCGGCGCGGCTCGGCGCCGACGCATCGGCGGTTGCCGAGCACGCGCTGGCGTCGATCTCGAGCGCGGTCGGAAGCGTCGCGGCGTCGTTCGAGCGGGTCGACCGCACGATCGCCGCGCAGGCCACGAGCACCGAAGAGCTGGAACGCGCCTCGCAAGGCGTGCTCGACATCTCACGCGCGCACCATACCGCCGCGGCCGAGTCGCGGCTGTCGGTGAACGCGCTCGCGCACCACGTGAAGCGGCTGGCGACCGGCGTCGAAGCCGCGGCGCTCGTGCGCCGGCGCAACGTGCTGCGCGTCGCGACGATCCTCGGCGACTCGCCCTCGGCCGCGGCATGGAAGCAGTTTCAGACGCTCGTCCGCGAGCGGACCGGCGGGCTCGTCTCGGTCGAGCTGGACATCCCGTACACCGGCAAAGGCCGCGGCGAGGTGAACGTCTTCGACGATCTGCTGGCGGGCGAGCTCGCGCTGGCCTCGGCGTCGTGCTCGGTCTCCGGCAACGTGATCCCGGCCGCGCAACTGCTCGAGCTGCCGTTCTTGTTCGATTCGCCCGGGCACGCGTTCGCGGTGCTCGACTCGCCGGCCGGTCAAGAGGTGCTCGGCGAAGCGGCCGCCGTCGGTTTGCTCGCGTACGGCTACCTCGAGAACGGGATGCGGCACCTGACCTCGTCGGTCGCGCCGGTCCGCTCGCCCGACGATCTGCGCGGGCTGCGCTTGCGCGTGATGGAAGCGCCGATCTATCTCTACCTGGCCGATGCGTTCGGCGCGATCGCGGTGACCGTGCCGTACTTCAAGCTGCCGGAAGCGCTGCGCGAGGGCGAAGCGCAGGCGCAGGAAAACCCGCTCGTCAACATTCGCAGCCTCGATCTGCCGCGCGTGCAGCGCTATCTCACGCTGAGCGCGCACACCTACACGCCGCAGATCGTCTTCGGCAACCCGCTCGCGATGGAAGCGCTCGGCGAGCACCGCGCCGGCGTCGAAGGCGCGCTGCGCGAGGCGATGGCGTGGCACCGCGAGCGGGCGCGCGAGATGGAGCGCGAGGCGCTGGCCTGGCTGCGCACGCGCATCGAGATCGTCGAATTGGACGCGCGCGAGCGCGCGGCGTTCCGCGCCGCGGCCGCGCCGGTCGACGCGCACCTCGAGCGGCTGGTCGGCGGCGGCCGCTGCGCGAAGCTGCGCAACGCCGCGGCGGCGGTGCGCACCGGCCGCGGCATGTCGGCGCTGCGCGCGTAGCGAACGCGCCGCAGCGTGACGGATCAGGATCAGCGCGGCGTGACCGATCAGGACGAGCGCCGCGCGAGCGAGCGCGAAGACCGGCGCCGCGGCGAACGCCGGCGCTCGCAGCTCAGCATCTTCGCCGAACGCCGGCTCGGCGAGCGTCGCCGCATCCAGCGCCGGCTGGTCGACGTCTTCCGCAGTTTCTTGGGGCTCCCGCCGCTCGAGCGATGACCCTCGGAAACCTCACTGCCGAGCCGGTGCTGCGGCGGCCCGATCTCGTCGCGCCGTCCGTGCGCGATGCGGTCGAAGCGTGGGGCGGTGCGACACCGCCGGAGGCGTTTTGGGTCGCGGAGATCGACCCGCAGCTTGCCGACACGCGCGCCTTCTGCGAGCGCTACGGTGTGGGGATGGACGAGTCGGCGAACTGCGTGATCCTGGCCGCGCGCCGCGAGGGACGCGCGTGGTTCGCGGCCTGCGTCATCCCGGCGTCGACGCGCGCCGACGTGAACGGGCTCGCGAAGAAGGTTCTCGGCGCGAGCAAGATCTCGTTCGCGGCGATGAACGAAGCCACCGCCGCATCGTCGATGGAGTACGGCGGGATCACGCCGCTCGGGTTACCGCCGGAGTGGCCCGTGTTGATCGACGCGAACGTCGCGGCCGCGCCGCGCGTCGTCATCGGCAGCGGGGTGCGCCGCTCGAAGATCTCGCTCCCCGGCGCAGCGCTCGCCGAGCTGCCGAACGCGACGGTGCTGGAGTCGCTCGGCCGCGCGTAGCGGTTGATTCCGGCTGCGCGGCTTTCGTCTAGCGCGACGCGGTGAGCTGTTCTTGAATCCAGCCGGTCCAGGCGGCGCCGAGCTCCGGTGCGGCGAGCAGCTCGTGCAAGCGTGTGCGCTCGAAGAGATAGATCGTGAAGACATCGATGATGCGGACGCCGTGCGCAGGCCGTGAGGTAACGGTGATCGCGTCGCCTTCGGCGATCGTGCCGGCGCGCGCGATGCGCAAGTACGGCCCCGGGCGGCGCGCACCGGCGAACGTCTTCACGAAGCGCGGATCGCGCATCCGCGCCGCGAGCTTGAAGCAGGGGACGCGCGGGATCGAGACTTCCAGCTCCGCCTCGCCGATCGCCCAGCGCTCGCCGACCAATGCTTCGTTCACGTCGAGGCCGCTGGTGGTGAGGTTCTCGCCGAACGTGCCGGGCTCGAGCGGCCGCCCGAGCTCGCGCTCCCACCAAGCGTAGTCTTCGGCGGCATACGCGTACACGGAGCGGTCGGGACCGCCGTGCACTTCGCGGTCGGCTTGATCGTCGCCGGCGGCGTTGACGCCTTCGAACCGCACCCGCCCGCGCACCGGCCGCTTGACGATCGCGCTCTGAACCGGACCGCGCGGCGTTTCGAGCGGCGCCGGCCGGCCGACGTTGACCGACCTCACGCGCGCGGATGCTGGGTTCACGATGCTCTCCCGAACGAAGCGAATTTTCACTGACGACCGCGTCCGGCGGCGTCGGGTTTCACCGACGACGCCTCGCGGGCGGCAAGCCGGATCGCTGCCGCACTCTGCGGAAGGTTGCGCTGAAATGGATCTGCGCCTTGTCGTCGCCGGCTTCATCGTCGGAACGATCGCCGGTGTCTCGGGGATCGGCGGCAGCTCGCTGCTCGCGCCGGTCCTGATCCTGATCTTCGGCGTGAACGCCTCGATCGCGATCGGGACCGACCTGATCTACAGCGTCCCGATGAAAGTGCTCGCCGCGGTCACGCACCTGCGCCAGCGCACCGTCGATTCGCGCGTGATCAAACTGCTGTGCGCGGGCGGGATCCCCGGCGCGCTGGCCGGCTTGTTCGCGTTCGGGTTGCTTCGCTCGCACGTGCGCGGACACGAGCTGGAACAGTTCCTTCGCCACGCGATCGGCGTGGTGATCCTCTGCGCCGCCGCGGCGGCGGTTCTCGCGCACGTGCTGCGGCCGCGCCGTGACGACGCACCGGCCGTGCCGGCGGGGGAACCCGCGCGGCTGCGGGTGATCGCGATCGGCGCGGTGGTCGGCTTTTTGGTCGCGATGACGTCGATCGGTTCGGGCTCGATCACGCTGCCGCTGCTGTTGCTAGCCCTGCCGGCCGTGGCGCTGCGCTCGCTGATCGGCTCGGAGATCGTCTTCGCGGCGGTGATGGTTCCGGTCGCGGCGGCGGGCCACGTGACGTTCGGAAACGTCGATTGGATGATGGCGCTCAGCCTCACCGCCGGCGCGCTGCCGGGCGCGTATCTCGGCGCGCGACTGTGCCTGTGGCTCGGCGATGCGGCGCTGCGGCCGGTTATCATCGGCGTGCTCGCCGTCGCCGGAGCAAAGCTGCTATGACAACGGAGTCTCGTGCCGACACAAGCAAGCGCATAGCTGACTGAGGTCTATCCGTGCGGCAGCTTGCCGCCGAAAGAAGAGGAGTACGTCGCTGCACGGAGGTGGCATGGCGCTCTCGCCGATCACGCATTTGTTCTCCACGCCGGTGAACCGGAGCCCATTCGCCGCCTTGGCGGAACGGACACACGCCGCGAGCGGCGCCGGCGCGCCACAGGCCGCGCAGGGTTCGTTCTCCGCGCACCTCACGCTCACGCTGTACGGCGCGGACGGCCTCGTGCGCAACCTGCAGAACGGCGCGGCGTCGCTCACCGGTGCGCCGCTCGCGACGGACACTGCGGCCGTGATCGAGGTGCAAGACGCAGAGGGCCGCGAGATCAGCGTGTCGGTGCGCAAGGACGGAACGTTCGTCGCGGTCGAGCACGCCGGCGGCGGGATCGCTCGCTACGACAGCCGAGCCGGAAGCGCGGAAAACTCGGCGCAACACGAGTTGGCGAACCGCGCCGCCCGCATCGCCGGACTGGCGGTATCATCGGGAACGGGAGCGGCGCTCGCGACCGGAGCGCAAGGCGCGCTCGCAGCAGCCGCCGGAGGGAACGGCGCAACGGAAAACGTCAGCGTGACGATCACCGACACGAACGGCGTCTCGCGCTATGCGGGCGGCGCCGACGGCGTCGTGTCGGCGTGGCGCACGACTGCGGACGTCGCCTTGGAAAGCGTAACGCTCGATCACGGCGTGCAGACCGATGCGGTGCGGCGCACGGACGGTTCCGGCTCGACGAAGATCAGCGGCGGCGCGCTGGGCGGAACGATGTTCGTGCTGACGCACGACCGCGACGGCGCCGAGCACGTCGACGTAACGAGCGGCGGCGGCCAAGGCGCGTCCGCCGGCGAGGCCGCCGTCGCCGCGTTCGACGCGTTCGGCGAGCGGATCACGATCGGCGCCGGCTCGCAGGGAGACACGACGGTCGAGCTGACGGACGCGGCCGGCACATCCTTCGAGCTCACCGGCAGCCTGTCGGGTGCGTCCGCCTCGCTGAGCGTGAACGTCGGCGTCGGCGACACCAGCGGCACCCGACGCGCCGAGCTCACCGAGGACGCGACCGCGATCAGCGCGACCGGCAGCGATGCGCGCGCGACGACGTCGCTGGTTGCCACCGCGCGCGACGCGAAGCACGCCGGCATCGAAGACGGCACGTTGGCGCTCACGGTCGACGCGAGCGTCGTGTCGGCGAAGGGGAACTCCGGAGTCGAGGAAACGCGCAGCACGGCCACGCTCGGCGTGCACGCTCGAGCCGGCGGCACGCTCGACGTCGCCGGCGTTGCAGCAGCCCGCGTCGACGACGGCTTCCGCGACGAAAACGGCAAACAGCATCTCGTCGCCGGCTCCAGCACCGATGCGGAAGGCGGCGTTTCGTTCGAGCATGCCGTACCGCGTGAGATCGTCGCCGTCGAGGTGGACGCGCTGGGCGACGACCTGCGCAGCCGCGGCGCGCCGCAGACGTCGACGACCAACGACGACGGGATGATCGCGATCGACGCGTTCGGGCACCGCACCAGCGCGATGAGACACGACGACATCTCGCGCATCGCGGACCACGTGACGGTCGCTTCGCGCGACACGCTGCTGTAAGCTCCGCGCGCGGGCCTCCGCCGATCGGCATACTGGGTCTGCCTGCTTAATCTCCCCAGGAAGGGAAAGGGTGCGGCGCTCCCGTAGGTTCGGGCCTTCGCACGGCTACGGGTTAGGAGCAGCGACATGCCACAATACACGCGCCAAAATGTTTGGAAGAACGGCGGCGACTTCGACGATCCGGTGATCTTGGCGTACGCGCAGGGCGTTGCCGGAATGAAGGCGCGCGCTCTCGCCACGCCGACGAGCTGGCGTTTCTACGGCGCGATCCACGGGTTCGATCCTGATCTCTGGCAGCAGCTCGGGTATTTCGATCCGAACGAGCCGCAGCCGAGCGACGACCTCATCGCGCAGTTTTGGAAACAGTGCCAGCACGGCAGCTGGTATTTCGAGCCGTGGCACCGCGGTTATCTGATCGCGCTCGAGGCGAACATTCGCGCGATCGTGCAGCAGCAGCCGAACGCACCGGCCAACTGGGCGCTGCCGTACTGGAACTATTTCAACCCGAACGAGAACCAGCTGCCGCCGGCGTTCACGCGAGCGGACTGGCCCGGCGACGGCCCCAACCCGCTCTATGTCGCGCAGCGGTACGGGCCGAACAACGACGGGAACGTCTACGTGCCGGTCGACCAGATCAATCTCGACGCGATGCAGGATCCGGACTTCACCGGCGTCGCGAGCGGCGGCAGCCCCGGCTTCGGCGGCGTCGACACCGGCTTCGAGCACGGCGGACCGGTGCACGGCGGCATCGAGACGCAGCCGCACGACTACGTGCACGGCTTGGTCGGGGGAGCCGATCCGAACTCGCCCGACCCGAACAACCCGAATCCCGGCCTGATGTCCGACCCGGACACCGCCGGACTCGACCCGATCTTCTACCTGCACCATGCGAACATCGACCGGTTGTGGCAGGTGTGGCGGCAGAACCCGTCCTCGCACGTCGATCCGCCCGATCCGAACTGGGTCGACGGTCCGGGCAACATCCAGGAGCGCATCTTCGCGATGCCGATGCCGCCGAACGGCGACGCCTGGAACTATACGCCCGGTCAGATGTCCGATTTTTCGACGCTCGACTACACCTACGACGACCTCTCGCCGCAGGTCGCGGTGCAGCCGCATCGCCGGTTGCAACTCTTCGGGGCGGCGCCCGAGTTGGTGAAAGCCCAAGGAGCTGCGCCGGTGCCGAGTGGGAAGAACGTCGAACTGATGGGCGCGAGCCCAACGCCGCTGAAGCTCAGCGGAGCCGGCGAGGTGCGGACCGCCGTCCAGCTCGACACCGGCGTGCGCCAGAAGGTCACGCAAAGCTTCGCCGCGGTCCCGGAAACGGCGAAAGAGCCCGACCGCGTGTTCCTCAACTTGGAAAACGTCACCGGGCTCAACGACTCGACGGCGTTTCAGGTGTACGTCGGGCTGCCGCAGGGCGCGAGCCCGGCCGATCATCCCGAGCTTCGGGCGGGGAGCATCGCGCTGTTCGGCGTGCGCAAGGCGAGTCTGGCCGACGACGAGCACGCGGGGAAAGGCCTGACGTTCGTCTTGGAGATCACGAAGATCGTCGACGCGCTGCACTTGAGCAACTCGTTCAATCTCAACTCGCTCGACGTGCGGATCGTGCCGGTGCGGCCCATTCCGGAAGGTGCGAAGATTCAAATCGGCCGCGTCAGCATCTTCCGCCAAGGCAGCTGACGCGGTTCGCCGATGACGCCGGCCGCCCGTGAGCGCTTGCGCGTCCGCGTGCCGCTGCTGTCGATCAGCGGCGGCGCGTGGCTGCTGCTCGCGCTCCAGCCGAGCAGCATGGCGATGCCGGCCTACTGCTCGGCCGCGACGCTGGGGGCGATGCCGGCATTGTCGTCCATAGCAACGCTGGTTGCGCTCAAGCCGCCGACGTCAATGGCGGCGGGTTGGGCGTTGATGCTGGCGGCGATGATGGTGCCGACGCTGATCGGGCCGGTGCGTCACGTCCGTGACCGCAGCTTCGCGCGACGGCGCGTGCGCGCGATCGTGTTGTTCGCGTTGGCATACGCGGCGATTTGGATGGCGGCCGGCATGCTGCTGCTCGAGGCCGCAATCGTGCTTCGGCTGGCCGTTCCCGAGACGGTACTGCTCGCGTCGGCGATCGCCGTCGCGGCGGTCTGGCAGTTCTCGCCCGGGAAACAGCGGTGTCTCAACCGTTGCCATGCGCGGCCTGCGCTAGCGGCGTTCGGTGCGGCCGCCGACGCCGGCGCGCTTCGGTTCGGGTTGATGCAGGGGATTTGGTGCGTCGGCTCGTGCTGGGCGCTGATGCTGCTGCCCGTCGTCGTCATGGGCTGGCATGTTGCCGCGATGGCGATGGTGGCGCTGTGGCTCTCCGCCGAGAGGCTCGACACGCCGGCGCCCCCGCGCTGGCGTTTCCGCGTCCCGGCCAAAGCTCTGCGCATAGCGCTCGCGCAGGCGCGCACGCTGCCGGTCGCTACGCGCGCTTTCGCTGAGCGAGGTAGTCGCGCACCGCGCGCTCCGAAGCGCGGGCGAGCCACGCCTCCTCCACGAGCTGCTTGAGGTCCTTGGCGGATATGTTGTCGAGTTGCACCAGCACGGCCGGATAGCCGTCGAAGTGCGGGATCGTGAACAGCGCCGCCGGGCCACTCGCGAGCAGCGCCTCTTTCATCTCGAGATCTGCGGTGCGCACGCCGAGGATCTCGCCCTTCGGCGCCCCCTCGCCAAGCACCGCGAGATCCGACTTGCGCAGCGGGCGCTCCCACACGAAGAACTTCTTGTTCACCAGCCACGCCGCGCTGCCGCGCGACGTCTCTTCGCTCACGCCGGGCAGCGCAAAAGCATACCGCCGAACCTGATCCCACGTCGCCATTGTACGAGCTTCCCGCGGCACACGGCCGATCCTTCGTGCTAGGTCCTTATCGCAACTGGGTTGGGAATTCGCAGTCGTCGAGTCCGTTGGGATGTTGTTGCGGCAATTTCAGCACATCGACGTAGCAGCGGGCCTTTTCCGTCATCAACTGCTGCGAGGTCTTCGATAGGAACCATCCCAGCGCCGGGCGCGGGTCCTCGCGGTGCCGTAGAAGCAGCCCCAGTGAGATCTCGCAAAAATCATCGCCCTTGCGTGCTTTCTCCTCGAAGAGGGCCGCGCAAGGGGCGATTCGCTGCTCGGGAGACTCTTTGCGGAATGCGACGAGCTGGCGTCGTGCGTATTCGATCGCAGCTTCCCAATGCGCGTTCACGGCACCGCTGGTTATCGCTTCGGCTTCGTAGTTCCAGGGCGGATGGGCCGGCAAGTTCGGGTTCGGCGACTGACGGTCGTCAGGAACGTTGGTCGTGATCAGCATCCGCGACGGAGGGTTCGGCGGGTCCGGTACGTCGTCGCGTGCATTTTCCCACCCAGCGGCGCTCGACGGATCGTTCGAGATGAAGACGATCGACACGTGAAAGGTATCCGAGACCTTGGCTGCGGGCGGTTTGTCGAGCGCCCGCACTTCGTTGGCGATGTCGTAGGCTGTCACCAAGCCGGTTCCGTCGAAGTAGCCCCCGTCGACGAGCCGGCCCCAGAGCCGGCCGCGATTCCCGCCCGAGTCGTGCTCGTAGGCGGTCCCGGCCGGCGTGACGAGCGGGAAGCTGGCCGACAGCGTGACCGCCGTGCGGGCCGGAAGAGATTTCAGCCTCAATGACTGATCGTCGAACGCCCAATACGTGTCGATCCCGATGACGCCGCGCGTATTGTCCTGCCTGCGGTCGCTGGGCTTTGCGACGGTTCCCAAAATGAATCGTTTCCCGGTTTCGACGTTGGTCGAGTTCATCAACAGAACGGGGAACTCCGGCATATCGGTCGGGAAGCGGGCTTCGAAAACGTTGGTACCATCCTCGCACCCCAAGTCGGCGATCCACCGTTGCGACATGTTGGCTTCGAAAGCTTTCGCGCGGTCGAGCTGCGGGATGCTCCAAGGCCACAGCCATTGAAAGGCGTTGCCGAAAACGAGACCGGCCATCACGGGCGAGAGGTGGTCGTCGCCGAGGTACGCCGGGAGGAAGCAGTCGGGGTTACACTTCGGGTTGTTCTCCGCAAGCTTCGTTCCGGCGAAGTACGCGAGCGTTCCGAGCGAACCGCCCGAGATGCTGCTCACCGCGAATACGGTCGAGCTGAACTTGGGCAGCGGCGGCGTCGTATGCTTGTCGAGCTGGGCGAAGATCTCAGCGGTCCAGAATGCCGCGCGCAGGCCTCCACCCTCGGCTGCGACGATTCGCAGAGGACAAGGATGTTGCTGGGTACAGTTATGAGTCCTTCGCCAGTCGTTCACGGCAGTTTCGAACGAGCGTCGCGCCGGCGCCGGTGCGCCGTACGCGCCGCCGTCGATCTCGTGGTTGTCATTCCAGTTGGAGATCAGCAGCGCCCAGGCAATCGGGAGCGCCCACAACGAAGGCCAGCCGACGAGACGCGGCCACGCGATAAACACGCGTGAGCCCCAGAGTGCCCAAAATCCAAATGCGACATAGACGAGAACCCACGTCCCGAGGGTGCGCGCCACGGGCGGCCCCGCGGTAATAACCGCGACGGAAATCGCGAAGCCTATTGCAATGAGAGCGATCTCGTACGTCGTGCGATGGTTCGCGAGGTGCTCGTGAAGCGCGTGTGCCGCCAGACGAGTGCCGTGCAACGCGCGCGGCGTCTTCGGCGTCACCGCGAAACTGTATGGCGCGAACGGGATCGCGAGCAACACGAGGAGAGCGACCACGTTGAGGATTGTTGCCGCGTCTACGTTGAGTGGACCGAAGTGGTAGGTAGGGTTACCCCAAACGAGCCCGATCGCGCTCAGGAAAACGAGTCCGCCGAACCAGAATGGGACGGTCGAGTCGAGGCGACCGGCAAATGGCAGCGCCTTGCCGGTTATTCTTGCCGCGTTGGTCAGCGACGTAGAGGCCGCGATCCAAATGCCGATCGCGCAATACAAGAGCGCGAGCGCCATGAGGATCTGTTTCGACGGTGGGAAATTGATCAAGGCGTTCCCCAGTTCGATTCCCTGGGCCGTCCGCGGAATGGCCACGTTCAAGAGGACCACTGCGATGAACGCGTAGGCGCAGATCCAGACGTCGCCCAGCGCGCGCATGAGCTTTCGTCCGTACCAGCTCAGGAAGACACACAGGCGCGTGCCCGTGAACCAGATAAGGAAGTCTCGGACGGCGTTCACTTTGCCGACTGCAGGCATTTGTCGGTCTTGACTTTGTGCGCTTGCCACATCGCTTGCGAGGCGCTGATCAAGTTTATTCCCCAACCGTGATTGGCGAGCGAGACCGGGCTGCCTTGGGTGTTCCGGGCGTTCTGGTAGGTGATGCTGAGCACCGCCTTGCCGAGCACACCCAAATTGATTCCGTTCGTCGGACCGACGTCGATGCCGGCTTCGAGCAGCGATCCGGGTTGGAACGCGCTCCCGTCCTGCGCGATGTTGTTCTTGTACGTCAGCGACGGTTCGGCGCCCCACGGGCCGTTCGAGTCGCCGTTCGGGTGCCCGCAGAAGTGAAACGCGACCAGCGCCGTCGTCAGAATATTGTTCGCCGGAATCGTGCCGGAGACCGACGTCGGGCTCACCCGCTGCGAGCCCGGCGCGGTGTTTGCGTACAGCACGAGACTCTGCCAGCCCGCGTTCAAGCCCCACGTCGGCTTGTTCGTGTACGGTGAGATGCAGGTCGGACTCGCGGCGTTGCTGGTGCAGCTCGGCGAGTGGGTCATCGCGAGACCAGCGGTCACCGTGGCGGTCCAGTCGACGGCGTTGCTCGGATTCTGCAGCTGAAGGTCGAGCGTCGCGGCGTCGTTGTTGAGCAGGTTCAGGTTACCTCGCGGATAGATGAAGTTCCCCGATTGCCGGGCCAGCACCGTGGCCGAGATGTACGAGCGTTGGAACAATCCGTTCGCGGAGATCGTCCAGTGCTCGGGCTTCGGGTGCGCGTTCGTCGGAATCGACGGCGACACGCCGAAGCTGCCGTACTCGCGCGTCGCCCAGTCGTTCGCATAGACGCCGGCGACGGTCAGCGTGTACGGCAGCGTCCCGCTGCGGTCGTCGATTTGATCCGCCTTGTCCCCGTTCTTCGGGCGCGTCAAGGCGAGGCTCGCGCGGCCGAACCAAATCGAATTGCCGGCGAGCGGGTCGTAGTTTGCGAGCAGCGGATCGTAGGTGTAGCTGATGTGCCGGTAGCCGGCCATCGCGCTCAGGCCCAGCATCGTTCCGTCCGGTTTGATGGCGTGTCCATCGCCGAGGTCGGAGCCGGAGATAGCGGCGAGGTAGTCCCGCCCGTATCCGTTCGTGCCGGCACGTAAGAACAGCTGGAACGGCTGTGCGGCATCGTTGCCGTTGCCGAACTTGTACAAGACGCCGCCGACGGTATTCGCGCTGTGCCGCACGGGATTCGGCGACGGGCTGGTGACCGGGTACGCGACTAGCGCCGGGTTCGGGTTGGGATATGCGATGTACGCGTTATCCGGCGTGGCGACGCGGTTTCCGATCACGTGCGAAACCCCGACCGAGAGGTTCGACGTCACGTCTTGATCGACGTGGAACACCGTTCCGCTCTCGCCCAGCGACGCATCGTGGAACCAGCCCAGGGACGCGACGCCGAGCCGCTGGTCGAACGCGTTGAAGAACGGATTGACCGAAGAGATTTTTCCGCCCGCCGTGACGACCTTCATCAGCGAGACGTTGAAGGGCTGCAGATCGAGCACGTCCGTTCCGTCGAACGCTTGCGCCGGCTTCGTCAGCGTCGTGGCCGGATCTGTGTACCCGCGGAACGTCGAGGCCAGCAGGCGTTGGAGCAGATCGGCGTCGGCCGCGTTGAACGCCGTCGACGTCGTCGATGTGCCGATTTGCGGGACGAGCTGTCCGAGTTGCTGCGCGGCCTGCTGCTGCACGACTTGTGTCAGCGTCGTGTTGGTCTGCTTCGAGAGTGATGGCAGCACGAGGTTGTCGATGTTCCCCTCGCCGCTGACTTGCCAGTACGGCGTGAGCGGTTGTGCCAGCGTCAGCGTGAGCTTCGGCGCCGCCGCCGGTGATGGGGTCGGATTCGGCGCCGCGCCGGACCCCGAGGTCGCCAGCGCGCGCAGCCGGCCCGACGTTCCGGCCGTGGATCCCGAGGAGGAGTCGTTCGACGCGTTTCCCGACTTCGAACCGGTGCTGTAATTGTAGCTTCCTTTCGTGGCATCGCGATAGACGACGACCAAGTCGAAACACCCTCGGTATTGATCCGGCGCAGAAGGCGGCGACATGACGAGGTCTTTATAATGCTTATAGCGCGTCTCGACCCGGCTAAGTTTGTTCGGGAACTCCGGTCCTGTTTCATAACACACGCGAAAGCCGACCGGCTCTCGGATCTTTCCGGGCTGTGCCTGACGCTCCGCATCACTGTTCCACTTGACCGCTTTCGCGTCGACCGAAGGCGGAACGGGGCGCGCAAAGAGCTCGTTGAGCGCGCTCCACGGCACGGTGACAATGCCGTCGAACCTGGGAGTCGTGCCGGGTGTTGGCGACGGGGTCGGATTCGACTGCGCGCCCGGAGAAGGCGTCGGTGACGGGGTCGGAGTCGCGCTGACTTTGCACGCTTTGTAGTACTCGTCCGTAATCATCGTGCTGCTTTCGACGCAGGCTCCTGCGACGTTCACCTCCATCACCAGGCGCGTGTCGTCGAGCCGCCTGTCATCGCGCAGCGGCGGCAACGGAGTATCCGACTTTTGCGGCTGCGGTGGTCCGGGGATGCGTTGAATCACGATCGCCAGATGCGCCTCGCAATCGTTGAGCGGAACGCCGTTCACGAGCCGTGTACCCGGGGTGGGGGTCGTCGTGGGGGTCGGGTTTGAGGTCGATTTGGGCGGCGGCGTCGCGGCGCATGGCGTCGCAAGGGACTGAACCTTCTTGAAGTCGATTAGAAGGCCGGCAGACCCGTCTTTGGGACTGGTCTCAATGGAAATCGGAGAGACTGCTACGAGCGACGCTGGCGGGTGGGCCAGGTTACCGACCGTGTTTCCGCTCGCATCGCGCGGAAGCCCGAGATCGGGTCCCGCGCGATACTTGAAGCACACCGTTAGGTCGACCGGAATGGGCGACGGGTTCGACGTGTCCCCCGGCCCCAGGGTCGGCTGAATTTGCTGCGGCGAGACACAGGCGGGTGGACTCGGGCTCGCGCTTGACGTCGCTGCGGGCGTCGGAGTGGCGTTCGCAGTTGGCGTGGCATTCGCAGTTGGACTGGCGGTCGGAGCTGCGATTACGGTTGCCGCCGGCGCCGAAGTCATAGGCGTTCCCGTGGGAGGCGCATCGGCTTGATTCGCGGCGGCGGCATTCGAGGCATCGGACGAACTCGTGGCCTCTGCGAGCACCGGCATGGCGTCCATGGCGTCGGGCTCGGTCCCGCCGACAGCACCGCCTGCCAACGGCGAAATAATGATGCCCAAGGCGATAAAATAGACGCCGGTGTGCTTTAAAAAGACTCTGTTCATGGCTCGTCCCCTCGGCCGCGAAAGACTAAGAACCATCCGTTCGCCTCGGTAGGTGAGGCAACCTTCTCTATTTGCTGCCATGGGCTGGGACCGCGTAGCCGAAACTGACCCCTCGGGTCCCAGGCGCCATTTCTTCTCGACCACGCGATCCAGATCGTCGACTCAGGACCGCGCTACGGCCCCGGTGGTGAAGGGCCGTCGCTCTACGTGCGCGATCCGGAGGGGAACACAATCGAGTTGAAGCAAGGCGCCGGGCACGACGCCGCTTCCTAATTCTAGCTGAAATGCTCGACTATTATGGTCGCTTTGACGAATCGCAAAGACTTCGCGGCGCGGACGACGTGGAGTATGTGCGCACGCAAGACATCCTTGCGCGATACCTGCCGCCGGCGCCGGCCGTTCTCCTGGACGTCGGAGGCGCGACCGGCGCCTACGCGCTCCCCTCGCCGCGGACGGCTACGACGTCCATCTCGTCGATCCCATCGCGCACCACGTCGACGAGGCGGCACGCCGGTCGGCGAATGTGCCGCGGGCGCTGGCGAGCTGCGCGATCGGGGATGCCCGGGCGCTGGCCTTTACGGACGGCTTCGCGGACGCTGTTCTGTTGCTCGGACCGCTCTATCACCTCACGTCGCGAGCGGACCGGCGGCGTGCGCTTGACGAGGCGCGCCGCGTCCTCCGCGCCGGAGGCCGGCTCTTCGGCGCGGCGATCTCGCGGTTCGCCTCGCTGCTGGACGGAATCCAACGCGACCTCATCGCCGATCCGGCCTTCGTCGAAATCGTGAAGCGTGATTTACGCGACGACCGGCATACGACCACCGGAGATCCGCGCTACTTCACCGATGGTCAGTTCCATCTGCCTGACGAGCTTCGAGCGGAAGTGGCCGAAGCGGGGTTTACGGTCGACGCGCTGATCGCCATCGAAGGCCCCGTTTAGGACAGCGCGCGGATTCTAGGCTGGAACGACCCCGAGCGCCGCCCGCTCATCCTTGAGTTGCTCCGCCGCGTCGAACGCGAACCGGCGTTGCTCGGCGCGAGCGCGCACCTGATGATCGTCGCGACCCGCTAAGGGACACGTCGAGTACGAGATCGAGCTCGTCGCTGAGCGGAATCGTCCGCCTGAAAGGTGCCGAGAAGGTGACATGCTAGCGCGTGAGCGCGAATTTCAGCGCTTTCCGAGGCGAGTCCAATTGCGTTTGCAGTAACGCGCCGCATCGTCTCGGCATGGCGGATTCGCCGGTCGACGTGCTGCGCCGCGTGGCGCATCATCGCATCGTCCTTGTTCTGTGGCTGTCGCTCGGAACCGTCGTCGCCGCGCGCGAGCTCGCGCGGTCGCCGCTCTTTCATGCGGACCGGTGGCCGATCGATTTCCACGTCTTTTGGTGCGCCGGGAAAGTAACGGCGCAGCATGCGAACCCGTACACCGTCGAGCCGTTGCGCAGCTGTGAGCATGCCCAGGGAGCGAGCGGTCTCCGGATGGCGCCGAACGAGGTGATTCCCTTCGTCTTGCCGGCATACGATCTCGTCCCGTTTCGAGCCCTTGCGCAGCTGCCATCACAGTTTTCGGCCGCGGTCTTCAGTGCTGCCGCCGTGATTGCGCTTGTATTCGGCATTTTCTTGATCGCGCGGACGACGGAGACGCCGCTCGCCGCGTCCGCCGGCGCGCTCGGGCTCTCCGCCGGTCTGCCGTCTCTGGTCCTCGGGCAAATCGTGCCGTTCGAGCTCTTGTTCATGGGCGTCGCAGCGTGGGCGCTGCGCACGAACCGTCCGCGGCTGGCCGGAGCGTGCGCCGCGCTGAGCTTGGCGGAGCCGCACGCCGGCGTCTTCGTCGTGACTTCGCTGCTGCTCTTCGTTCCGCGTTCGCGGCCGGCGATTGCGGTCGGCGTCGTCGCGCTCTTCGCGGTCTGGACGATGCAAACGGGACTCCGAACCGAATTGTCGTATCCGGCGGTCCTGCGCGGTCAGGCCGCGGCCGAAGCGAATTTCTCGGAACAGTACAGCGCGACGTATGCCGCGACGCTGGCGGGCTTGCCGAAGCCGGCGGCGCTGGTCGTCGGTGCCGTGAGCTCGGCGGCATTGTTCGGCCTCGCGCTGTGGCTCGCGCGCAAGCTGGCGCCGGCGATGTCGGCTCCGGCGCTGGTGTACGTTCCGGCCGCGTGCGCGGTAACCAGCGGCACGTACGTTCATCTGCCGCAGATCGCGCTCGCCGTGCCGGCCGCGCTGCTGGTCCTTCTGCACGCTCGACCGCGAGGTGCGCGCGCGCTCGGCGCCGTGGCGGTGATGCTGCTTGCGGTGCCGTGGCCGTATGCGATCGACCTGAAGCAAGTGCTGGCGGCGGCACTGCTCGCGGTTGGGCTCGTCGCGTGGTACGTCGGCGGCGGCTACCGTTGGGCGGCGATCGCCGTCGTGACGTGCTGGATCGTCTTGATTCCGTTCGAGAACCGCCCGCCTGCGCCGCAACCGAGTCCGCGCATTGCGCGCGCCGCACCGAACGCGTCGCCGACCGTGTCCTGGGCGGCGCTCGTCGATCAAGTCACGTCGCGTACCCCGAGGTCGCGCGGCGAGAAAGCGCCGACATGGCTGGGGCTCGTAGCGCTCCTGGCTGCGGCGGCGCTGTGCGCGTCCCGGACGCGCGCGCCGATGAACGCCTAACGTGGCGCCCTGCGAGCAGGCGACGTTCCGCAGACCTCGTACTCCGAGCACATGCGGGACTCGCTCGTTTCATCTGTCCTCCACTTCGGCGCTGCCGTCGCGCTCGCCGCGGGCATCGCCTGGTTTGCGCCTGCGCGCACGGCGCACGCAGCCGACGATCTGCCGGGACCGTTCGACGCGGCGAGCATCGACCGCACCGCGAACGCATGCTCGAACTTCTTCGACTACGCGACGGGCGGCTGGCGCAAAGCGCATCCCATTCCGCCGGAATACACCGAATACGGATACATCGAGCGGCTGCAGGACGAAACCCAAACGCTGGTTCGAAACATCCTCGAAGCGGCGGCGAAGAACCCCGGCGCCGCGGGAACCGCGACCCAGAAGATCGGCGACTTCTATGCTTCGTGCATGGACACGGCCGCGATCGAGCGCGACGGCCTCAAGGCGCTCGACCCGGAGCTGGCGCGAATCAACGCGGTCACGACGCCCGCCGCGCTCGACGAGGAGATCGCGCACCTTCACTCGCTCGGCGTCGGCGCCGCGTTCTCGCTGCGCGCGATTCAAAACCCGCACGACTCCACGCACGTGATCGCGAACGTCAGCAGCGGCGGAACGCGGCTGCCCGAGCGCGGCTACTACTTCCGCGACGACGCGGCGTCGCAGAAGCTGCGCGAGCAGTACGTCGCGCACATCGCGGCGATGCTTCGGCTCGCGGGCGACCGCTCTCCCGAGGCGAGCGCGAAGGACGCGATGGCGGTCGAGACGGCGCTCGCCGAAGGCGCGATGACGGCCGCCGAGCGGCGCGACCCGAAGAACACCGACCATCCGATGACTGCGAGCGAGGTGGCGGCACTCATGCCGCACTTCCCGTTCGACGTCTATTTGCACCGAACGAGCATTCCGCCGAGCGGAACGATCAACGTAGCGGTGCCGAAATTTCTGACCGCCTTCGACGCCGAGCTGACGAAAGCGCCGCTGCCGGCCTGGCGCGCGTACCTGCGCTGGCAGCTCGTCGACGCCGCCGCACCCGGGCTGCCGAAGCGTTTCGAGGACGAGGAGTTCGCGTTCAACGGCCGGATCTTGAACGGTGCGAAAGAACAGCAGCCGCGCTGGAAGCGCTGCGTCAGCGCCACCGACGCGAGCCTCGGGATGGCGGTGGGCCAAGTCTACGTCGCAAAAGCGTTTCCACCGTCGGCGAAGCAGCGCGCGCTCGACATGACGCTGAGAATGCGCGATGCCTACCGCGCCGAGATGGCGTCGCTGACGTGGATGTCGGACGCGACGAAAGCCACCGCGCTCGCGAAGCTCGACGCGATGGGCTTCAAGGTCGGCTATCCCGACGTGTGGCGCAGCTACGCCGGGTACCGCGTCGAGCGCGGCAGCTACGCCGGAAACCTGATTCGCGGCGCCGCGTTCGAGCGCAACCGGCAGCTCAGCCAGATCGGCCGGCCCGTCGACCGCACCGAGTGGGGCATGACGCCGCAGACGGTCAACGCCTACAACGCGCCGAGCTTGAACGAGATCGTGCTGCCGGCCGCGCAGCTGCAGCGGCCGTTCTTCGACGAGCATGCCGACGACGCGTCCAATCTCGCCGCCACCGGCGCGGGAACCGTCGGCCACGAGATGACGCACGGGTTCGACGATCAGGGCCACAAGTTCGACCTGCACGGAAACCTGACGAACTGGTGGACGCCCGAAGACGCCGCGCGCTTCGACCAGCGCGCGAACTGCGTCGTCAAGCAGTTCGACGACGCGGTCGCGGTCGGCGACACGCACTATCAGGGAAAGCTGGTGGAGGGTGAGGCGATCGCGGACCTCGGCGGCGTCGTGATCGGATACCGCGCGCTCGAGACCTCGCTCGGGAACCGCCCGCGCACGACGCTTGACGGCTTTACGCCGGAGCAGCGCTACTTCATCGCCTTTGCGCAGTCGTGGACCGAAAGCGTCCGCGACGAAACCGCGAAGCGCCTGGCTCTGAGCGACGCGCACCCGCTGCCCCGCGACCGCGTCAACCTGACGCTGCGCAACGTTCCCGGCTGGTACAGCGCCTTCAACTGCACCCCGCCCCCGTCGGTCTGCTCGGTGTGGTGAAACGCGGCGGGATCAAGAGGTGAGGGCGCTCACCGCTTCCCGGAACGATCCTTCGTCGATCTGAAAATCGAACGGGCTCGGCCCGATCTCGTTGTCCGCCCGCATCGCGAGGCTCTCGCCGGCGAGATAGGCATATTCTAAGTCGGCCGCCTCGGCGATCGCGAAATAATATGGGAAGACGTGATCGGTGGGAACGAGCTCGAGAACCCGTGTTCCGGGCCGGCAGAACACGAGGTTCGCCAGCGCGGCACCGTGCGCGCCCACGACGACGGCCGCCGCTGCGAACGCTTTGATTTGACCGTCGGGATCGTTTTCCGGCCGGTAGATCTCGAATCCGTAGGACTCGGCAATTTCGATCAGCCGGTCGTCGTTGACAGGCTTTCTGCTGGACCGTGGAATGTAGAGCCGGCGCAGTGCCGGCGAGGTCGAGCTCAGGCGGCTGCGAAGAAAGTCGGCCGCCCAACGCGGCATCCCGCGGCGGGTTCCCGGCAATGTCGGAGCGACTAAGACCGCCGGCTCGATCGCGACCCCATCCTCCGGCTGCACGATCTTCCGGTCCTCGATGCCCAGCATGCGAAGTAACGAGAGGCAGTATGAATTCGGCGCGCCGGTGATGAACCAGTCGAACCCGGAGAGCGCGTATCCGCTGATCCGCGCTAGCTCGATGCGCGGCAGCGTATCCATTATGAAATGAGAGTAGTTTCGGCTTGAAAAGTCACTCGCGATCGAGAGACAGCGTCCCGGCAAGCGCCTGACCTCGTGCGGCGTCATCGGGACGTTCATTTGGTCGGCGTGCCCGCGGTACCATGAATGGTCGGGGAGGACCGTACCGTCGTAAGCGCACACCGTGCCGTGCCGCCCGACCACGAAAAGGCGTTCCGCCTCCAGCGTTCCCGCATCGGGAACGAGGCGATCGATTTTCGACGCAAGGTCGACGTGGAGCGCTCCGAAGCGCGTGTGCGGCGCGAAGCTGTTTCTGTGCGCTGGAACCGCGATGTTCCAGAGCGCACCGTTGCGAGCCGCATACTCGGCTGAGCCGATGAACCGCCCTTGCGGAGTGAAGGTATCGCTTCGAGACTCGAACATTCTGCCGGGTTCCGCCTTCGCGGCGGCGTGCGAATATCCGCCCCATCGGCTGCCATCGTCGACGGCGATGGCAACGCAACCGTCCGGCTGCGCGGCGGACAATTCGACTGACACGCTCACAGGGTTCACGATCTTCTACTAGCGAAGGCGAACGCATGAGACGATTGCTCGAAGTGGTTGCCGTAGCACTCGGCGTTGCCGCTTGTACCGGCGTTGCCGTCGCAGCGGTCATCAGCGCGGACGAGCTCGCGCCGTATCTTCAGCCGCAGACGTTGGTCGATGTGGGTGGGCACAAGATCAACCTGTATTGCACGGGCCAAGGCTCGCCCACCGTCGTCCTCGACGCCGGTGAGACCGAGACCATGTTCACGTGGCGCAAAGTCCAGCCGATGATCGCGAAGTTCACCCGCGTGTGCTCGTACGACCGCGCGAGCATGGGATTCAGCACCGACGGACCGCTGCCGCGAGATGCGAGCGCGATCGTGAGCGATCTGCACACCGCCCTTCAGCGCGCGCGTGTTGCGCCGCCGTACGTCCTGGTGGGCCACTCCATCGCAGGCTTGTACGCGCCGCTCTTCGCGGACCGCTATCCGCAGGACGTCGCCGGAATGGTGCTCGTCGATCCGTCGTTTCCCAATCAGCAGCAAGCATTGGAGGCCGTTTCGCCCACGATGAAACGTATGGGCGCGTTGGGGAATAGCGCGTTCACTGCGTGCTATCAAGCCGCCTTGCACGGAAAGCTCGGCCTCGATTACGGCTCCGAAGCGAATGCACCATGCGGATTTCCTCCGAACACGGCTGCCGCCGTAAAAGCGGGATGCGAAAAGAACGGTACGGCGTGGTGCCAACTGCAGCACGTCCAATATTCGCATTTGCTTCGCCCAGGCTTCTGGCTGGCACTACGGTCCGAGGACGCGGCGTCGGATGCGACGGATTCCGCGGAGCTCCTCAAGGAACAGCGCAACTACGGCGCGATGCCGCTCACCGTGCTGACCGCGGCGAACGACACGGACGAATCCGCGCCGATCCCGCCGGCCGAGATGCGCGAGGTGCAGCGGGTGTGGAGCGCCGGACACGAACGCATCGCGCACTTGTCGTCGGCCGGCACGCATACCGTCGTTGCGAAGTCCGGGCACTTCATCCAGCTCGACCAGCCCGCGGTCGTCACCGCCGCCATCGAAAAAGTGGTAAACTCGGCCAAGCACTGAAGCGCCGGCTATTGCCGGCAGATGATCTCCTCACCGTGGACGACGATCGACGTCCCGCCCCAGTCGCGCACCAGCGCCTCGCGAAGCCAGTCGTCGCCCTCCGCGGATTTTCGCCGTACGTTCATCGGACGCGTCCTGCGAGGGCTAATTCCCGACTATGGGACGGTCTCGGTCTCGAAACTCGCCGGAAGGGTGATCTCGAGCATTTCGAGATCCGCGCTGTGCGCGAGCTCGGCGTGGCGGATTCCTGGCGGTTGTACGACGGAGGAGCCTTGCTCGAGGCGGACTCGTCCGACGCCATCGTACTCGAAATCGACCCAGCCGCGAAGGACGTACACCAGTTGGAAATCGAGCGCGTGCCGATGCGGTTCGCCCGGCTCGTTCGACGCGCCGCGCGCGCGGATGACGTGCGCGCCGACGCGACCTTCCGTCGCTTGCGCGACGCCGAGGTCACGGTAGGCGAAGAACCCACGCAACCCGTCGTTCCAGTTCGCATCGCGCGCATGATTCATGACCACCATGCCTATGCACTACGCCCGCCGAACGGTCTGGTCCTCGATTTCCGCGCGGCGCGAGAGCGTCTCTGATCAGCAACACAAGGGCATGGATCGGGCTCATCCAGCACCTGAGCGGTTCGGACTCGTTCGCACCGCCGAACCGCCGACGGCGAAGAGGGCATTGGCGGCACGATTTGCGGAGCGCACTCGCCAATCTTTGAAGAGAAGCTCAACGATCCCGTACGAGAAAGGTCTTGCGGTGAAATGGGCTTTCTTCATCGAACGGGACGAGCGGATCGATGAACCCGCCCTCCCAAATCCGTACGGCGACAATTTCTGCGTGAGCGGGAACCGCGGCGTGCACCCGTGATGTGAATGACTCGCCGGGCTTGATAGCGGCGTCGAGCTTTGGATCCCATGGCGACGGCGCGGCGGAATACCACGTCCCGCGAGCGTCGATGAGATAGAGGCGCGGATCCGATCCGCGCTGCGTAACGCGTTTTGCAATGCTTCTGACCCGTACGTTCGCCGTCACGACGCGGCTGCCCGAAGAAGCCGGCGCGTTTTGCAAACTCGTCACTGTTGCGCACCAATCGTCGAAGCAAAGATCCGTTCCGAACGGCAGGCGACGCTCGCGGCTCGTCACGCTGCCGGCGATCATCAGCAGCGCATAAATGCAAAGGGCCGCCGCGAGCGGTTGAAACGCAGACAGCGGCGGCGACCCTCGAGCAAAGGCGTACAGCGAGACGACAGCCGTCGCCGCGACGCCAATAACGAGCAGCACGAACAGCGGCTGAAGAAAGCTTGGAAATACTTGCACCATCGGCGCCTCCAGGGCTTTGCCTCGCAAAGGTTGATAACTTTGTATCACAAAGCCGAGGCAGACGCAAGCTGGGCCCGGACGCTCGTTGCATCAGGGTTGGATCAGATGCGCGCCCGCGACGGCGGCGCGGGCGTGCTTGCGCGTGGTCTTCGCGGGCGCGAAGTTCGAGCCCGATCGCGGGTGACCGAGGTCGAAGCGACCGAAAGACGACTTGACCTCCGCGTGCGTCCTCAGGGCAAGAGGCGCTGAAGCAGCAGGCGCCAGAGGTAGTGCGCGGCTTCCTCCGCCGTGAGCAACCCGCGGTCGCCATTGCCGAAATTTGTCATGCCGAGCGGCTGCAGCCGCAGTTCGAAGCCGTCGTCCGCTGGGGAAAGGCTTTCGTTGTATTGCATGCCCGCGCCACCCGCTTCGTACGAGAAATAGATTTCCGTCGATCGGAACTGCTTGGCGCGGAACACCCGGCAAGCAGCTCGTTCTTTGCCATCGCGGTACACCGTGGCCGTGAACTCCTCGGCGTTCTTGCGTCTGAATCGCGCCTTCACATCCGCGTTCGCGCGCTCCAGTGCTTGCAGCGAAGCAGCGAAGAAGTCCGCGATCGCGTCGAACGCCTCGTAGATGAAGTCATCGCGCTCGGCGTCTCCGAACGAGCGGGGCAATTGCGAGGCCGCGCTGTCCCGGGCGCGCGGCGCGGGGAGTGTCGTGCCGACGGGCGTGCGCGAGCCGCCCTCGCCGCGCTTGGCCCGTGGCGCCTCGATGAGCCGGCGGATCTGGGTCTCGACGTCGTGCCAGGCGTCGTCCGGGTCTGCGAATTTCGAGACCGGCGTGCCATCGCGCGGTATCGCGAGCAGACCGCCGAGCGACGTATGCTTCCAAGAGCAAGGGCGCAGGATAAGCGGAATGACGACCGCTTTGCCGACGCGATGCCGCTCCAGCGCGCGCGCCATCTCCTTTTCGTAGCAGTAGTCCGACTCGATGAACTCCGGACTGACTAGCAGCACGATGACATCCGCCCTGTCGAGCTCGGCCGCGATCCGCGGATCGATCTCCTCGCCCGGAAGGATCTCCCGGTCGGTCCAGACGTCCACGAGCCCTTGGCGCTTCAATAGAGCGAGCGCAGTGCCCAAGCGTTTGCGGTACGCCTCGTCGACGTGCGAGTATGAGACGAACAGCCGGGTCATCGACGAGTCTTCGTAGCGTCAAAGGCACGAGGCCTCCCGGGTGGCCGCGTCAGTACTACGGCCGCCTCCAAGCCGAGCCTCACGCCTTCATGCTCGAACATCGTCCGCACGAATAGAGCGTAAGCTCGTTGGACGAGGCGGTTCGAGCGGTCGCGATCACGGTCGTGCCCGGAGCGACGCCGTACACATCGTCCAGGCTGGTCAACTCGGCGTCGTAGTCATCGATCCACTTCGCGTCCACCATCACCATCTGTTCGCCCAGGGGTAGATCGTCGAACGTGTAGACTTCAATCTCCGGGTGCCTGAATCGACGTGCCATATCGCGCACTAATTCGACGATTCAGGCGGTTCCGCCCTGAACGAAGGGATCAGCGCGCGCTTACGGTCCTGGCGTGCCAAAGTTACGCGCTTCCGCTTCGAGCGGGACGAGCATCCTCGGTCTTATTACCGTCAAGTGAATTTTCGCCTATCGGCGGAGGTCTGCAATCCGTCTCTCACGCTCGGCGGCGGTGAGCGGTCGCAGATAGGACTCGTCGAAGTCGAACTCCGAGATATTCGTTGTCCAGCCGTCGGGCTCGTGACGGTCGTGATGCGCACCGTGTACTCGGGAGTCGCGAGATTCGGCTCGTTTGTGGGCCGCAGTACCTCCACGACATTCCTGTAGCCGAGTTCGAGTTTTGCGTCCGGGCAGCCGTAGAGCGCGCCGGCGACGATCGTTTCAGGTATCATGCCGGACCATTTCGCCTCCGACTCTTCCCTGATGTCTGGCGGGTCCGAATACGTCCAAGGGCGGGCCCGGGCTGCGGCCGAGTCGACAACTGCTAACTAGGAGCTGCGCATCGAGATCCTCAGTCCTGAGCGGCGGCTGACATGGCGCACGGATGTCCCAATAGCATCCTATTGACGGCGATCGCGCGTGCGCGGCCCAGTCTCGCGTCGCGCGCTCCATCGCCGTCGATGGGGCGTTTGGGACCCGGTCCTCCGGCTTACCCCAGTGGCTCGAATCTCCGCTTATCGAAGCCGCCCAGGAAATTGCAGAAATGAAAAACCGCGTAACCACGCGGTTTTTCGTGCCTGCATGTAGCCCCAACGGGATTCGAACCCGTGTTACCGCCGTGAGAGGGCGGCGTCCTAGGCCTCTAGACGATAGGGCCGAGATGCTCCCGGGCAGAGATTCGAACTCCGATGACCTGAGTCAGAGTCAGGCATGCTACCGTTGCATCACCCGGGAATGATCCATCTTGACTAATCTTAGACGTTTCTTGTTTCTTGCCCCGTGTGTCTCCGTTTGGCTGTGGCAGTTCGGGCAGAGCATCCGTAGGTTCTCGAGCCGGTGGTCGTTCCGAATCCCGTTGCGGTGATCGAGCTCCATGACCAGCGGCCGGCTGAGCCACTCCCGGAGCCCACATTCCTCGCAAACGTTTTCCAGTATACCAGCCTCGATCAAGTGGCGCTTGACGGTGTTCCGGGACTTCGCTTCGGTGAGGACCTTTTCAAGCGGCCACCGCAAGCTCCGTGGCTTTAGATCTCCGCGGCGCACTGCCTTCGTCCACGATGCCGCCGCGAACTGGAAGCGAGTTTGGCATTCCCGAAAGGTGTGCCCTTCATCGTAAAACAGCTGGACTGCTCCCCAATCGACCGTCTTCTGGCGCTCGAGCTGAGCGTGCAGCTTTCCGCGCCGGATTGCCTTGTACCAAGCCATCAGCGTGAACCCGAACCGCTCGATGCACTCGTCTCGGCCGTGGCCGTCGTCGTAGTACCGCTGCACCGCGGTCCAGTCATATCGAACCCGCACCTTGGCAGCTTATCAGGCGAGCGTGCCATATGCCGGGCACACTGCTCTGGCTGCATCGGGCTGAAGCAGGCTTCGACTGGGTTGCGCTCGATACAGTCTGTCCCGTGCAGGCAGTCGTGCTCGTCGGCGGCGAGGGGACGCGGCTTCGGCCGTTGACCTTCGAGACGCCCAAACCGATGGTCCCCGTCATGAACATGCCGTTCCTCGAGCGGACCCTGCGGCGGCTCAAAGAGGCCGGCATCGACGACGTGATCCTGCCGGCCGGCTACCTCCCCGAGGCGATCACGTCGTACTTCGGCGACGGCTCCCAACTGGGATTGCATATCCGCTACGTCATCGAGGAGACGCCGCTCGGGACCGCCGGCGCGCTCAAGAACGTCGAGCAGCACATCGACGGCCCGTTCTTCGTCCTCAACGGCGACGTCCTGACCTCGCTCGACCTGCGCGCCATGATGGACTACCACCGCGCGAAGGGCGGGCTCGGCACGATCCATTGCAAGCCGGTCGAGGACCCGAGCCCCTTCGGCTGCGTCGTCCACGACCCGGCCGGCCGGGTTGAAGCCTTCGTCGAGAAGCCCAAGCGCGAAGAAGCTCCGACCAACGAGATCAACGCCGGGACCTACCTCCTGGAGCGCGAGGTCCTCGACCGGATCCCCGCTGGGCGCCCGGTCTCGATCGAGCGCGAGACTTTCCCGCAGCTCATCGACGCTGGCGGCCGCGGCCTCTACGCCTACGTCACCGGCGACTACTGGATCGACCTGGGCAAGCCGGAGGCCTACCTCGACGCCCACCGCCACGTCTTCGACGGCGCCATGCCGCTCGGGCTGACCCCGGAAATAGACGGCCCCGGCCGCGAGACCATCCCCGCCTCCGCGGTCCGCCCGCCGGTCTTCATCGGCGAGAACTGCCGGATCGACCCGGCGGCCGCGGTCGGCCCGTACACGGTCCTTGGCGACGGCTGCACGGTCGAAGCAGGGGCGGTCGTCGGCGACTCGCTGCTCTGGGACGGCGTCACCGTCGAGGCCGGCGCGCGACTCGAATGGGCGATCGTCGCCAGCCGCGCACGCATCGGTACGGAAGCGCACATCGGACGCGGCGCGGTGATCGGCCACGACGCGCAGATCGCGCCCGGAACGGCCGTCGAGGAAAACGCACGCGTCGCCGCGCGCTGAGCGGGCCGCTTGCTGTCGAGCGCTGCGTCACGTTCTCCTCTGTTAAGGAACCGTATTGTGCGGGTATGAAACCGCCAGACTCACCGAGCGTGTCTCCGTAAGAGGTCGTTCCTTTTCGCGACCACTTCTCGGGATCGTCATCGCCGGTGCAAAGACAAACGTTCGCCGGCCGCTACAAGGGGACGACGTTGCAAGCCCAAGCTCCACGAATGCTCTTTCTCGGTTCCTTTCCGCCGCGCGAGTGCGGGATCGCAACCTTCATGAAGGACGTCGTGGACAGCTACGACCAAGCGTTCGGCACGCGCAGCGCGGTCGTCGCGATCGACGAGCCGGGCGGCGAAGAGCGCGTCTATCCCGACCGCGTCGTCGCGCGCCTCGTGCAGCGCGAGCGCGACTCATATTACGACGTCGCGGAGTTCGTCAACACCTACCCGTGCGACGCGCTGAACATCCAGCACGAGTACGGGCTCTTCGGCGGCGACGAAGGCGAATGGGCCGTCGACCTCATCAGCGCGATCGAAAAGCCGGTCGTCACCTCGCTGCACACCGTGCTCCCCGATCCTTCGCCGCAGCACCTGCGCGTCGCGCGCGCGCTCTGCGCGGCGTCGGCCGCAGTCGTCGTGCTCTCCGAAACCGGCCGTGAGCTCCTGATCGACCGCTACGACGTCGACCCGGCGAAGATCCACGTGATCCACCACGGCGTCCCCGACGTGCCGCTGCGCGACACGGCAGAAGCGAAGAAGAAGCTCGGCTTCGAAGGCCGCACGACGATCTCGACGTTCGGGCTGATCAGCCGCGGAAAAGGCCTCGAGTACGCGATCGAAGGGATGCAGGCCGTCATCGAGTCGCATCCGGAAGCGCTGTACCTGATTCTCGGGCAGACGCACCCCGTCATCAGGCGCAACGAAGGCGAGTCGTACCGCCGGCAGCTCGAAGCGACGATCGCCGCGAACAAGCTTTCCGACAACGTCAAGCTCGTCGACAAGTACTTGGAGTTCGACGAGCTGATCGGCTACCTGACCGCCAGCGACATCTACCTCACGCCGTACCTGAACCCGACGCAAGTCGTCAGCGGCACGCTCGCGTACGCGGTCGGCTGCGGCAAAGCGATCGTCTCGACGCCGTACTTGTACGCGCAGGAGCTGCTCGCGCACGGCCGGGGCTTCACCGTCCCGTTCCGCGACTCGTCCGCGATCGCGACGACGCTCGTCGCGCTGCTCGACGATCCGGCGCTGCGCCAGGCCACCAGCTACCGCGCCTACCGGTTCGGCCGGCGCATGACCTGGCCGCACGTCGCGGCTGCCTACGGCGCGCTGTTCACGGAACTGCTTCCCGATGCGCGGCGCGCGGAGCTTGCGACCTCCGCGTAACGCGGGCGCGAGCGCACCGCGCGCGCATCGCCGGCCTGCGCTCGACCATCTGCTCGCGATGACCGACGACGTCGGCCTGCTGCAGCACGCGACGCTCGACGTGCCGAACCGCGCGTGCGGCTACTGCACCGACGACGCCGGCCGCGCGCTGATCGTCGCCTGCGACGCCGCGGCCCGCAGCGCGACCGAACGCGACGGCGCGCGGCTCGTCACCACGTACCTCGCGTACCTGCACGACGCGCAGCTTCCCAGCGGCAGTTTCCACAACTTCATGGGCTACGACCGCCGCTGGCAGGACCGCGAGGGGACGCCGGACGCGGTGGGGCGCGCGATTTGGGGGCTGGGCTACGCCGAGCGGCACGCGCCGCGCGAGACGTGGCGCGCGCTCGCCGGACGCTTGCGCCGCAACGCGCTGCCCGCGATCGCGCGCATGACGTACGTGCGCTCGCGCGCGTACGCGGCGCTCGGACTCGTCCACGCGCTCGCCGCGCGGCCCGACGACGAGCTCGCGGTGCGCGCGCTGCTCGACGAGTCGCTCGCGCTGATCGCGGACGCGTACGACGCGCACGCCGGCGAGGGCTGGCAGTGGTGCGAGGACGTGATGACGTACGACAACGCGCGCCTGTGCGAAGCGCTGCTGCGCGGCGGCACCGCGCTCGGCAACGCGCGCTACGTCGACACCGGGCTCGCGATGCTCGAGTTCTACGCCTCGGTCGTGATCGAAGGCGATCTCTTCGTGCCGGTCGGGAACGCCGGCTGGTATCCGCGCGGCGGCGTGAAGGCGCGCAGCGCGCAGCAGCCGCTCGAAGCGGCGGCGATGGTCGACGCGGCGTTCGCCGCGCTGGACGTCACCGGCGAAGAGCGCTGGCGCACCGTCGCGACGCTCGCGCACCAGTGGTACTTCGGGCGCAACTCCTACGGTCTCGCCGTCGCGACGGAGAGCGGCTGCCGCGACGGCATCGGCGAGGGCGGACTCAATCCCAACATGGGCGCCGAGTCGACCGTGTGCTACCTCATGAGCGCGCTGGCGCTGGCGAACCGCTCGACGAAGACGCTGCACCTCGCGCGATGAGCGCGCGCGTCGCGCGGTGCGCGAGCGCCATGACCGTCAGCATCGGATTGACGCCGGACGCGGTCGGAAACGCCGACGCGTCGGCGACGATCAGCCCGTCGACGCCGTAGACGCGCCCATCCGGATCGATCGCGCCAGTCTCCGCCGACGCCGCCATCCGCGCCGTCCCCATCTGGTGCGCGGAGAACAGCGCCACCGGCGCGCGCTGCGCGGCGCGCGCGCGCAGCTCGGCGGCGAACGCCTGCAGCCCGGCTTCGCTCGCGTCCGCCGCTTCCAGCGTCAGCGGATCGCCGTGGAGCGTCGAGACGCTGCGCGCGCCGGCGGCGAACGCGATACGCGCCGCGGCGGCGACGCCGTCGGCGAGCCGTTGCGCGTCGTCGTCAGCGATGCGGTAGCGCACGTCGGCCCGCGCGTCCAAGCCGACGCTGCCCTCGCCGCGGTCGCGCGCGATGACGATCATCGTCGCGCGGTGGCGCGCGGTGCTCATCTGCGTTGCGTGCTCGTCGCGGCCTTCCCACGGCAGCGCGCTTGCCATCAACCCCGGATGGGACGGCGACACCTCGATCACCGTGCCGAAGCCCACGCCGCCGTCCGCAGATGCCGTGAATCCGGCGAACTCGTCGCACACGGCGGTCTGCATCGCGCCGTGCCACGGCTCGACCGGTTCGTCGAACTGCGCGGAGAGCGCGGTGACCGGATGCAGGTGCAGGTGCTTGCCGAGATGCGGCGAGCGCACGCCGCTGCGCGCGAGGATTCCCGGCGTGCGCAGCGCGCCCGCCGCGACGACGACGAGCGGCGCGTCGACCACGAGCGCGCGCCCGTCCGCGTCGACCGCTTCGACCCCGCGCGCAATGCCGGACTCGATCACCACGCGCTCCGCGCGCGTGCGCGCGTAGACTTGTGCGCCGTGCGCAAGCGCGTCGCGCAAGTACGTCGCGGCGGTCGAGCGTTTGTTGCCGTACGCGCAGCCGAAGCCGCAGTAGCCGCATTGGTCGCCGCTGCACTCGGCGTTGCGCGGGATCGCGCGGCACGACCAGCCAAGCTTCGCGCAGCCGCCGGCGATGACGGCGTTGTTGCGGTTGTGCGCGCGCGCCGGCGTCACGCCGAGCCGTGTCTCGACGGCGTCGTACGCGTCGGCGATCTCGCCCGCGAACTCCGGGCGTCCGAGCGTGCGGCCCCACTCCGCGGCGAGCGCGGGCGGAAGCCGCAGCGAGGTCGACCAGTTCACCGCCGTCCCGCCGCCGACGCACGCGCCGGCCAGGATCGAGACCCCGCCGTCGTCGCTCGCGCACAGCCCGTGCTCCAGGTACAGCTCGGCAAACGCCTCGGCTTCGCGCTGGCGCGCCGCGACCGCCTCGAACGGCCCGCCCGCCTCCAGCACCACCACCCGCAGCCCCGCCTGGGCCAGCAACGCTGCCGCGACGCCCCCGCCGGCCCCCGAGCCGACCACCACCGCATCGGCCGCGGTCCGCCCGCCGGGCGGCGGCTCCGCCAGCGGAAACGGCTCGCCGGCCGGCACGTCTGCCCGCGGCCCGGGGTAGCCGATCCGCTCCCAGACGGCGCTGCGACCCTGCTCGCCGGCCACCGAGTACGCCGCGAACAGCGCCAGCCGCCCGAACGCCACGATCGCAGGCCGCAGCAGCGCCACCCGCGTCAGCCGGCGCAGCGCGCGCTCGCGCGCGGGCCGGTCGAGCACGGCGAAACCGCGCGGAATTCCGGCCAGGGCCAGCATCGCGAGCGGATTTCCGAGCAACGACAACACGAGCGCCAGCTTCGCACGGCGGTGCGGCGCGAGCCCGTCGAGGGCGGTCGCCACCATCGCCTGCGCGGTGGCGAGATCGGCGTCCGGCGGCACGAACGTGTCAACGACGGCATCCAGGATCGCGCGCGGTATTTTCGCCAAAGCAATCAGCCGTTTCGCCGCCGCCGAAAGTGCCTCCGGCACCCGCCGTTTGAATAGTCGTCTGAGCCCTGTAGAAGGCCCATAGGCAAAAGAACCGTTGGCGGCGAACATTGTCTTGATGCTGGCGCCGACCGAACTTCTCAATGACGTCCAGCGCGAAGCCGTCGAGCATACAGACGGCCCAGTGCTGATCTTCGCCGGTGCAGGCTCGGGCAAGACCCGCGTCCTCACGCACCGGATCGCCTACCTCCTCGAACGGAAGAAGGTCTTCCCGGACCGTATTCTGGCCGTCACCTTCACCAACAAGGCCGCCGGCGAGATGAAGTCTCGCCTCGAGCGCATGGTCGGTGCGGCGGCGCGCGACCTCTGGGTCGGAACGTTCCACAGCATGTGCGTGCGGATGCTGCGCCGCGACGGCCGCAAGATCGGGATCGCGCCGAACTTCGCGATCATGGACGACGCCGACCAGCGCGCGATCGTCCGCGAGGTGATCGCCGACCTCGACTACGACGAGCGCCAGATCGGCCCCGGCGCCGCGCTCGCCGAGATCTCGAAGGCGAAGAACAACCTGTGGTCGCCCGAGCAGTACGAGGAGAAGAACCCCTCGTTCGCCGGCGAGCGCTACGCGAACGTCTACCGCGAGTACGACCGCCGGCTCGCCGAGTCGAACGGGCTCGACTTCGACGACCTCATCGCGAACGCGATCAAGCTGCTCGACACCGACGAAGAGTCGCGCACCCGCTACCAGACGAAGTTCAAGTACATCCTGGTCGACGAGTACCAGGACGTCAACTACGCGCAGTACCGCCTCGTCGCCACGCTCGCCAAGGAGCACGGCAACATCACTGTGGTCGGCGACGACGACCAGTCGATCTACTCGTGGCGCGGCAGCGACTACCGGATGATCTTGCGCTTCGAGGAAGACTTCCCGGGCGCGAAGGTCTTCAAGCTCGAGGAGAACTACCGCTCGACGCAGACGATCCTCGCGGCGGCGAACGAGCTCGTCCACCACAACGCCGGACGCCATCCGAAGAAGCTGTTCACCCGGCGCTCCGAGGGCGAGAAGCTCACCGCGTTCCAAGCGGAGTCGGAGCGCGCCGAGGTGCGCTACGTGATGGAGAAGGTCAAGGAGCACGTGCGCGAAGGCGCCGCGTACCGCGACTTCCTCGTCCTCTACCGCACCAACGCGCAGTCGCGCTACTACGAAGAAGGCTTCCTCGCCGAGGGGATCCCGTACCGGGTCGTCGGCGGGGTCGGGTTCTACGCGCGCACCGAGGTCAAGGACATGCTGTCCTACCTGCGCTACATCGTGAACCCGTCCGACGCGGTCGCCTTCCGCCGCATCGTCAACGTGCCGCGCCGTTCGATCGGCCAGCAGACGCTGGCCTCGCTGCTGGAAGCTGCGAATCAGGCCGGCGTTTCGGTCGGCCAGGCGGTGTTCGACTCGAACCTGCTCAAGCGCGCGGTGCCGAAGAAGCAGCGCGAGCTGGAGCGCTTCGCGGAGCTGATCAACGACCTGCGCGAGAAGGCGAAGTCGTTCAGCGTGAGCGAGCTGCTGATCGCGGTGATGGAGGAGTCGGGCTACCTGCGCGAGCTGCAGGCCGACGAGACTCCCGATGGCCGCGCGCGGATCGAGAACCTGCAAGAGCTGGTCGGCGTCGCGCGCGAGTTCGAGAACAACCCGGAGACGGGCTCGACGATCGACGACTTCCTCTCCAACATCGCGCTGATCACCGACATCGACACGCTCGACCCCGACTCGTCGTTCGTCACCCTGATGACGATGCACGCGGCGAAGGGCTTGGAGTTCCCGATCGTCTTCCTCACCGGACTGGAAGAGGGCGTCTTCCCGCACACGCGCGCGCTGACCGACATGACCGAGCTCGAGGAAGAGCGCCGACTGGCATACGTCGGCGTGACCCGCGCGATGGACCGGCTCTACCTGAGCTTCGCCGCGCGGCGGACGCTGTTCGGCAACACCTTCTCGCACCCGAAGTCGCGCTTCATCGAGGAGATGCCGTCGGTCGAGGTGATCGGCGGGGTCGGGATCGGTCCGCGGCCGGGCGGCGGGCGCTGGCGCGAGGTCTCGATCCACGAGAACGCCGGCGCGGGCGTCGGGATGGACTTGAACCCCGGCGACAAGGTCCGCCATCCGAAGTGGGGCGAGGGCACGGTGGTCAACACCGTCGGTGCGGGCGGCGACGGCCTGTTGACGATCAACTTCCCCAACGTCGGGCAGAAGATGGTGATGTTGAAATACGCGCCGCTGGAGAAGGTCTAAGCCGACGGCATGCTGCGCGTCGGGGTTGCCGGCGCGCTCGGGAGACTGGGGCGCGTCGCCTGTACCGCCGTCGAGGCCGCCGGCGACCTGACGTTGTCGGCGGCGTTCGCACGGCGCGCCGGCGTGCGCGTCGACGGAGTTGTGACGGACGACGAGCTCGGCGCATTTCTTGCGCACGGGCTCGACGCCGTCGTGGACTGCACGGTCTATCCAAAGACGCTCGACGTTGCGCGCGCGGCAGTTGAAGCGGAGGTGGCGCCCGTGATCGGTGCGACCGGGTGGACCGACGAAGACCTCGTCGCGCTGGGCGCATTGTGCGACGAGCGCGGCGTGCCGGCGATGTATGTGCCGAACTTCTCGTTCGGCGCAGTGCTGATGATGCGCTTCGCGGCGCAGGCGGCGCGCGTCTTTCCGCGCGCGGAGATCGTCGAGCTGCACCACGACACCAAGCGCGACGCGCCGAGCGGGACCGCGAAGCTGACCGCGCGCCGCATCCGCGACGCCGGCGCGCCGCTGCCGCCGATCCACAGCGTTCGCCTGCCCGGGCTCGTCGCCCACCAAGAGACGATTTTCGGCGGCGCCGGCGAGACGCTGACGCTGCGCCACGACTCGCCCTCCCGCGAAGCCTACGGCCCCGGAATCGTCGCCGCGGTGCGCGCGGTGCGCCAGCAGAACGGACTCGTGATCGGACTGGATTCGATCGTCGACGCGCTGATATCGGAGCCCGCGCGGTCATGCCGATGAAGGTTGCGTTGATCGGCGCGACGGGCGTCGTCGGCGGGACGATTCTGCGCGTGCTCGAGGAGCGCAATGTCGCCGTTGGCGAACTGCTCGCCTATGCTTCTCGCGACCGTGCCGAGGGCGTGCAGTTTCGCGGCGCGAGCGTGCCGATCGTTGCGGCGTCGCGCGAGCGGCTGGTCGCCGACCGTCCGGACGTCGCGTTCTTCGCCTCCAGCGACGACGCGAGCGCCGAGCTCGCCGAAGCGCTCGTCGAAGCGGGCGCGGTGGTGATCGACAACTCCTCGACGTTCCGGCTGCGGCACGACGTTCCGCTGGTGATCCCGGAAGTGAATCCCGACCACATCCGTCACGAGCACCGGATCTTTCCGGTCGCGAACTGCACCGCGATCGTGCTGACGGTCGCGCTCGCGCCGATCGCACGAGCGCTCGGGCTCCGCAGCGTGCGCGTCGCGACGTACCAGGCGGTGAGCGGCGCGGGCCGCGCCGGCCTCGATGCGCTGGCGCACGAAGAGCAGGGCGCCGCGCCCGACGGCACGTTCGCCGCGCCGATCTTCCGCAACGTCGTCCCGCACGTCGGGAGCTGGAGCGGCGACGGCGACACCGGCGAAGAGCAGAAGGTCGTCGCCGAGACGCGCAAGATGCTCGGCCGCCCGCAGCTCGCGATCGCCGCGACCACCGTGCGCGTTCCGGTGCGGCGCGCGCACAGCGTGGCCGTCTTCTTCGAAACCGAGACGCCGGCGAGCGTCCACGAGATTCACGAAGCGCTGCGTGAAGCGCCCGGCCTCGTGCTGCACGAGCACGGGATCGTCACGCCGCGCGACGTCGAGGACACCGACCTGGTCCACGTCGCGCGGGTTCGCTGCGAGCCCGACGACCCGACGGACACGCACTTCCAAATGTGGGTCGTCGGCGACCAACTCCGCAAAGGGGCGGCGACGAACGCGGTGCAGAT
The DNA here is from genome assembly GCA_019235885.1 of Candidatus Eremiobacterota bacterium. GTDB lineage: Bacteria > Vulcanimicrobiota > Vulcanimicrobiia > Vulcanimicrobiales > Vulcanimicrobiaceae > Vulcanimicrobium. The sequence continues at coordinate 76,949 of JAFAKB010000074.1, forward strand.
CCTCGAGCTGCTGATCGCCAAGGGGCGCTTTGCGGAGACGCACGTTTCGTGAGCAGTGTCGTCGTGTTGAAGTTCGGCGGCTCGTCGCTTGCGACCGAGAATCTGCGTGAGATTGCGGCGTCGCGAGTGCTCGACGTCGTGCGGGGCGGGGAGTCGCCGGTCGTGGTGTGCTCGGCGCTCGGGCGCGCCCCGGAGCCGTATGCAACCGACTCGCTCGCCGGGCTGCTCGGGCCGGCGCGCGACGGGCCGAACCGCGATCTGCTGCTGGCGTGCGGCGAAGCGATCGCGTGCGCGGTGTTCGCCGAATTGCTGACGTCCCTCGGCGCGCCGGCGCAGGCGATGACCGGACTGCAGGCCGGGATCACCACCGACGACGAGTACGGCGACGCCGAGATCACCGACGTCGATCCGGCGCCGGTGCGCGCGATGCTCGCGCGCGGGATCATCCCGGTCGTGACCGGCTTTCAAGGCGGCACCCGGGAGCGCGCGACGACGACGCTCGGCCGCGGCGGGAGCGATCTGACGGCGGTCGCGCTCGGCGACGCGCTCGGCGCGCGGTCGGTCGAGATCTATACCGACGTCTCGGGCGTGATGACGGCCGACCCGCGCCGCGTCGCGGGCGCGCACCCGCTCGAGCGCGTCACGCAAGCGGAGATGGTCGAGCTGGCCGGAACCGGCGCGAAGGTGATGCACCACAAGGCCGCCGAGCTTGCGCACGCGACGCGCACGCCGTACGTGGTGAAAGGGCTGCGCAGCAACGTCGGAACGACGATCGACGACGACGCGCCGGTCGACGCGGAGCGTCCGGTCACCGGGCTCACCGCGATCCGCGACGTGACGTTCTGCCGCATCATCCAAGGGCTCACCGAAGACGCCGACCGCGCCGACGTCGACCGCAGCGTGCTGGCGCGCGTGGCGGAGCGCGGGATCTCGATCGACATGGTCAACGTCAACGACGCCGGCGTGTTCTTCATCGTGGACGACGAGCACGCCGACGCGGTCCGTCCCGCCCTCGCCGACCTGAACCTGGCGCTGCGGATGCGGCCGCACTGCTCGAAGATCTCGGTGGTCGGCGCAGGGATGCGCGGCACCTCCGGCGTCATGTACCGCGTGGTGAAAGCCGTCTCCGACGCCGAGGTGGACATCATCCACTCGACCGACTCGAACATCACGATCTCGATCCTGGTCCCCGCCGATCAGGCGCACAAGGCCGAGCAGGCGCTGCACGACGCGTTTCGCCTCGGCCGCGGGGTCATCGCTCGATGAAGCAGCTCGGCCGCGTCCTGACCGCGATGATCACGCCGTTCGAGCCGACCGGCGAGGTGAACGTCCCCGAAGCCGTCCGCATCGCGCAGTTCCTGATCGAGCGCGGTAACGACGGCGTCGTCGTCGCCGGCTCGACCGGCGAGGGCAACGCGCTCGAAACCGGCGAGAAGCTCGCGCTCTTCCTGGCGGTGAAGAAAGGACTCGGCCCGAGCGGGACGGTGATCGCGGGAACCGGCGGCAACAACACCCGCCAGTCGATCGAGCTGACGAAGGCCGCCGAGCAGTGCGGCGTCGACGCGGTGCTGCTCACCGTGCCGGCGTACGTCAAGCCGACGCAGGACGGAATGCTGGCGCACTTCGGCGCAATCCTCGAGTCGACGCAGCTGCCCGCGATCATCTACAACATCCCCGGGCGCACCGCGGCGAACATGCTGCCGGCGACGTTCGCCGAGCTGTGCCGCCGGCACGTGAACGTCGCGGGGATCAAAGAGTCGACCGGCGACGTCAACCAGTTCACCGCGATCCTGCGCGGCCGGGCGCGACCCGACGTGAGCTTCTGGTGCGGCGACGACTACATCTATTTGCCGTCATTGTCGATCGGCGGCTACGGGGTGATCTCGGTCAGCGGACATCTCGTCTCGCGCGAGATTCGCGCGATGGCCCAGGCGTTCGACGCCGGCGACGTCGACACGGCGGCGCGCATCCACCAGGATCTCGCACCGTTGAACACCGCGCTGTTCACGACGACGAACCCGATTCCGGTGAAGTGGGCGATGGGGACCTACGGCTTCGACGTCGGCGTCTGCCGCTCGCCGCTCGGCGCGATGCCCGACGAGCTGAAAGCAACGCTCGAGCCGCTGATCGCGCCGTACCGCCCTTAGTGTTCAGTGTTCTAGGTTGTCGGGTCGACGCGGTCGGACGCGACGAAGCGGTCGCGTGCATCGTGACGCTCGCGAACGGGGGTGCGAGCGGAAACGGCGTCGTCGTGACGCTGGGCGTCGAGATGGTGATGGCGGCGCAGCGCGACCGCGCGTTCCGCGACGTCGTCAACTCCGCCGCGCTCGTCACCTGCGACACGATCGGTTTGCTGCTCGCCTCGCGGCTGCGCGGCGGCCCGCTCCATGAGCGCGTCACCGGGGTCGAGCTGGCCGGCGCGCTCGCCGCGCGCTCGGCCTCGCACAGCGACGTCCGCTTGTACTTGCTCGGCGGCGGCGGCGACACCGCGCAACGTGCGGCGGAAGCGCTGCAGCGCGCGCATCCCGGCGCGAAGATCGCCGGCGCGCGCGACGGCTACTTCCGCGACGACGAGAGCGACGCGGTCGCCGCGGCCGTTCGCGCGAGCGGCGCGAACGTGCTGCTGGCCGGACTCGGCTCGCCGAAACAGGAGCTTTGGCTCACGCAGCATCTCGCCGCGACGGGGTGCGGCGCCGGGATCGGCGTCGGCGGCTCGTTCGACGTCTACGCGGGGAACGTCTTGCGCGCGCCGGCGCTCGTGCGGCGGGCCGGCCTTGAGTGGGCCTACCGGCTGGCGAAAGAGCCGCGCCGCTGGCGCCGCCAGCTCGCGCTCCCGCGCTTCGCTCTCGCCGCGCTCGCCGAGACGATCACCAGCCGCCGAACGCGGTGAAACGACCTCGCTTCTGCCACACTGCCGCCGCGCGGAAGGGAAGGGCGCCGACCCGCGCGAGTGAACTTCTTCGGAGGTGACGACCATGCTCCATCGCCGGTTCTTGCTGCGGTCGTTCGCACGTGCCGGCGCGCTCGCGCTGGTGGTCGCGCTCGTGCCGGCGCCGGCACGCGCGCAGGTTGCGCCGATTCTGCCGCCTGGCGTCGCGAAGCTGCCGTTTCAGCGGCTTGCGTTCGACACCGACCACTCCGGAATCGAGTTCCGCGTCGGGTTCATGGGCGTCTCGTCGGTGCACGGCGACTTCGAGCGCTGGGAGGGCACGATGATGTACGACCCGGTGCGCTTCGAGCGCACGACGGTGACGGTCGCGATCCTCGCCGAGAGCGTCAACACCGGCGTGCCAGCGCGCGACCGCGACCTGCGCAGCGACCACTTCTTCGACGCGAAGAAGTTCCCGTACATCGTCTTCGTCTCGACCGGGATCGTGCCGCACGGCCAAAGCTACACGATGAGCGGAAACCTCACCATGCACGGCGTCACCAAGGCGGTAGCGCTGGACGTCACGCCGCTGCACCCGCTGGTGCGAGACGCTTGGCGCAACGAGCGGATCGGCTTCACCGGAAAAACCTCGCTGAACCGCAAGGACTTCGGCATCGAAGGGATCGCGTTCTGGAACAACGAGTTCGATCCGGGACGCCGCGCGATCGCCGACCGGGTCGACGTCGAGCTCACGGTCGAAGCGGAGCTCGCGAACATGGGGAACCGGAGCACGCCGCAGGTCGATGCGCTGATGAAGCAGATCGACTCCGGCGGCGTGGCGCCGGCGCTCGCGGGCGTGCCGAAAGACGCGCCGGCCGACGAAGTGCGGACCGAGAAGCAGACGCTTGCGATGGTCGGCGCGAAGCTGTTCCAGAACGGGCAATTCGCGGACGCGCTCGCGGTGTACCGCGCATCCAGCGGGCTCGATCCCAGCGACGCCACGGCGCTGGCCGCGCTCGGCGAGGCGGAGTTGCTGACCGGCGACCGGAAACGGGCCGTCGCCGACTTCAAGCGCGCCCTTGCCGCCGACCCGACCAACACGGCCGCCCTGGAGTATCTGCGCCATCTCGGCACGTAAGCGTGCCTTGACCGTCTGAAAACGGGGAAAACCGACCTCTGATGCGCGCGATGATTCTCGCGGGCGGGATGAGCACGCGGCTCTACCCCCTGACCAAAGAAGTCCCGAAACCGATCGTCCCGGTCGCGGGCGAGCCGATCAGCGGACACGTGATGCGCTGGCTGGCGTCACACGGGTACGACGAGGTCGCGATCAACGTCTTCTATCTGGCGGACAAGGTCGAAACGACGTTCGGCGACGGCAGCCGGTACGGGGTGAAGCTGCACTACCTGCGCGAGCCGCGTCTGACCGGCAGCGCCGGCGGCTTGAAGCAGATGGAAGGCTGGTTCAGCGAGACGTTCGTCGTCGTCGGCTGCGACGACCTGACGAACGCCGATCTGACTTCGCTGGTCCGCTTCCACAAAGCGCGCGGTGCGCTCGCGACGATCGGGTTGCTCGAAGTCGAGGAAGTCGACCAGTACGGCGTCGTCCTGCTCGACGAGGACGGCCGCATCACCGGCTTTCAGGAGAAGCCTGCGAAGGGGACGGAAAAGTCGAAGCTCGCGAACACCGGGATCTACGTCTTCGAGCCGGAGATCTTCGAGCGCATTCCGGCGGAAACGTTCTACGACTTCGGCAAGCAGGTCTTTCCGGAGCTGTTGCGCGACGTCTTGCCGTTCTATGGGATGAAGCTCGAGGGCGCGTACTGGCGCGACATCGGCACGCCGGACGAATACCGCCGCGCAACCGACGACCTGCTGTGTGGCCGCGTGCAAATCCACGGCGCTCGCGCAACCGGAATCCCCGCGAGCGCGCGCGTCGCGAGCGACGCGGCGATTGAAGGCGCGGTGCGGGTGGGCGAGGGCGCGGAAATCGGGAGCGGCGCGCGCATAGCCGGGCCGACGGTGATCGGCGACGGCGTGCGCGTCGGCGCGAAGGCGACCTTGGAGCGCGCGATCATCTGGAACGGCTCGACGATCCGTGCCGGCGCGACGCTGCGCGACACGATCGTCGGCGAGCGCTACGTCGTGGAGGAGGGCGCGATCCTCGACGGCGCGATCGTCGCGAACGAACCGAGCCCGGCATAAACCGAAAAGTTTCTCGAAGGCGCTCAACCGCCGCAGGCGCGACGCACTGTGCGCCGGGCTGCCCCGGCATCGGGGTCGGTGTGCGACCGGCACACAGGGTAGGAGTGGCAACGGGGTCGTGGCAGCGAGAAGCGCTGCGGTCGTGCGCGAAATACTGCGGCGAGAGGGTTATGCGGCGCACGCACTGGTCGGACACATCGCCTCCGGCGTCGCGCCGGTGCTCACGCTGGGACGCCGCGATGGTGCTCGTCGAGGTCGGAAGGCCAACGTGACGAAAGTCACGACGCGCGAGAAATGTTTAAATTGGCGATGAGCGATCTGCTTCGCCGACGAGGCGTTCGCGGTGCCGGATCGAGGCGGAATCGTCATCACGCGAGCGCTGTAGCGCGGAGGCATTGTCAGTCGGAGCAAACTCCCAGTTGAGTTGTTGCCGCCGCCATTTTCATGAGGCCTACGCGGTTCTCTTGCTAGTCGCCAATTCCATCCGGCGCAGCGGGTGTCTCGCAACCTGGCCGGTAGTAATACCCCTCTTCGAACGTAAGGCCACCCTCCTTCTCCGCCTCCTCTAACAGCGCGAAGATTCGATGCACATCTACCCCCGGTGGTACGTCAATCGCGTAGAGACCGCCATGTGCCCCTTCATGTCCGCACCCTTCGGATTCGAGAGCACGCAAGAGTCTATTGCATGCCGCAATATCTTCGGGGCTCTCGGCGCATTTAACGCGATACGTGGAATGCCCGGACCGAGCCAGAACTCCGTCGAATGTCAACATATCATCACCCGCCGGTCGCGCAGCGACCTTATCCTGGTACGCCACCCCATAAGCATAGAATGGTATGTTATCGATTTCAAATCCGTGAGGCAGAGGAATCGCCCACACGACCTCGCTATTGACTGGCGGCCAGCCTGCGCCTTCTTTGCGAAGATTATCGAATCTGATCTTGACGCGTCCTTCCCCATGAGAAGGAACATCAAGTTCGCCCCTGTACAGGCCACCCAAAGTCACGGCTTCTGATTCCCTGGTCATGGCATCTTATTCCCTAATGGGCGATGACATGTTCTGCAAAGGTTCGCAGCATTCTCGGGATCGCTATTGCCTCCCCTTGATCGTGGGATGATATGATGTGTCTCGGCTTTATCAGGGCCATTTGGCCCTTTTAAGGGCGTATCGACACCACAATTCTCACACTTCCCATCCGCGTCCTCGTGCGTCTTGACGCGCGTCTTCTCCGCGAAGCGGCGGCCCGCACCCGGCCCGCCGGCGCTCCCGGGGTTGCGAAAGAAATTAGGAAGGCCCGAGTCGGCGCCGCTGGATTGCGGCGCTTCGCCCGGAGTGCCACAAGTGCATCCAAAACCTGGCGGCCGCGGCCATGAGTCTGGCACTGGCGTGTTCGCAAGATCCTGAAGCGCTTTCCCTAACCGCGCGTATAATTTTTGCAAGACTTCCGCCATGTTCGGGGTTATTCCGATATAGCCGCTAGGATCGCTGTAGTCGTAGGCGTTGCCGCGGTTGAACATGTAGCGCTGCTGTGAGGCGGGGTCGTGGACGTCGCCGAGATAGGCGTCCGGGGTCGTCCATGCGCCGAGCGAGGAGTCATAGGCGCGGACGCCGTTGATGGTGACCGTGCTGGCTCCGGGGGCGACGAGTTCAAAGCCGTCGGAGCGGACGTACTGGACGTAGGGCTCCCCGGGCCCTTGGAACCCCGGTGTCGACGCGGTGCTCGCCGCTTCCAAAAGCGTTGGGTCCTTGGGCTGCATCCCCGAGGTGCCGGTGCTGTTGTTGATCGCGATCAGCGTGCCGCTGGGATCGCGGTCGTAGGCGTTCATTCCGGTGAAGTTCGTGTCGCCGGGGACCGCCTCGCCGTCCAGGCCGATGTTGAAGTCGACAACGTTCCCGGAGACGTCGGTGGCGAACAGGATCATGTCGCCGTCCCAGTGCAGGGTGACCGCCGGAGTCTTCCCATAACCACTGAATTGCAGTAAGGCGGGGTGATCGTTCGGTCCCCATCCGACGGTCGTGGGGCCATTGTCCTTGGTGGACGTAGTCGTTACGTTCGTGCTGGTGTTGGTCGTCATCTTCGACACGACAGCATGCGCGCTCAACACGCGGTTTTCGGCGTTGTACGTGTTGGTCGTCGTGTTTGTCGTGGTTGAGTTGAGCGTGTAGGTGAGGCTGCGTGGGGGCGCCGTCGTATACGTCACCGACGAATCGGCGACATGGACGTGTCTGGTCAAGCGGCCGGTCGCGTCGAAGGTCCAGTTGTCGCCGGGCGGCGCGCCGCCGGTCGCTCCGGTCTCGCCGCTGCATTCGCTACCGACGCGTACACCATTGGTGTAATCGACTAAGTCGCCGCAATTCGAGGGCGAGCCGTCGGCAGCAAGCGCCGTCAAGTTGTAGTACCCGGCCGTTGAGCCGCCCGCCTCCTGCGGCAGGTTGATGGTATTAGGAGCCCAGTTCTCGCCGCTGATCTCGCCGCGCACGTTCAAGGACGTCGTGAGCGTTTCGGTTACGGGACCGCCGCCGCTCGGCGGATAGATATCCGGGACATTGGTCGTCACGACGCTGCCCTCGGCGTCGTGCGTGAAGGACAGAGTACCGGATTGGAGTGCCTCGCTCGTGAGCTGTCCGCTCGGATTGTCGTACGCGAAATGCTGGGTGTTCACCCCACCGACGTTGAGGAGCCGGCCCGCATCGGTATACGACTTGCTCCACGTGCCTCCCCCGAACGCGTTCGCCGTTTCCGTCTGCATGTCGCCGTCCGCGCGATAGCTGTATGCCAGCAGATTGGACTGCGTAAAGTTCGGGGAAGCGACCGAGACGGCCGATTCCTTTCCGTCACCGTAGTACGAGTACGTGAGCTGTGCTGCGTCGGTGAGGCCTCCGCCGCTCGGCTCGATGGACTGTTGCAGCCGCCCGTCGTCATCATAGGCGTATTGCTGCGCCCCGAACGTGCCCGAGGTGATCGACGCCTTGCGCCCGTTGGCGTCGTAGACATAGTTCTCGCTCGGGGTAACGCCGTTGTCGCCGGCATAGGTCTGCGAATGTACTTGGCCCAACTCATCGTAGGCATAAGTCACCGACTCGCCGCTCGGATTCGTCTTCTGCGTGAGCAAACCTAGCGTCGCGGGAGAGCCGGCGTCGTACGTTTGCTGGGTCGTCTCGATGGTCGGGGGTGTGCCGCCCCCGGTCTGGGCGAGCTGGTAGGAGAAACTTTGAACGCTGCGGTCCAGCGCGTCGAACGCGTTACCCTTTTGATCGGTCCACCCGCCCCCGATGAGAGACTGGGTCTTGAACAGATTGCCGTAGGCCGCGAACGGCGCAGGTGCCGCCGTCATCGTGACGGTCCCGCCGACGGTCAAGTCGTACAAATAGCGCAGCACCCAGGCGCCGGCGGTGGAGTCCGTCGGCTGCTGGACCTCGATGAGCCGGTTGGCCCCGTCGTACCATTTGGTCGTCGTCCCGGCGGTGCAGCTCGTGCCGACGACGCACCCGTGGTGCTCGACCGCGGTTGCAACGTCGCCGTCCAGATCGTACGTGTAGGTGCTCGACACGCCGAACGCGCGTTCCGCCGGCGTCTGCTCACTCGCTTTGGAGCCGTCGGCAAAATACGTGTACGTCGCTTGGGTGTTCCAGCCGGCTTGGCCGCTCGTTTTGCCGCACACCGATCCGGCGTTGGCGGACGTGTCGTCCGGATCGGCCTCGCTCAAGAGCTGCCCGAGCGGGTCATAGGACAGCACGTACGTCCCGACGCCCTTGCTGTAGCACCGCAGATTTCCCGGCGCATCGTACCAGAAGGTCTGCGCGGGCGTGATCGTCGTGCCGTCGAGCTGCGTGAACGAATCGCCGGTGACCGAGGTCGGTAGACCGTAATCCGTCCCACCCTGCTGCGCGGCGGCGTACGCAATGCGCCTGTTATAGCCCAAAGGCGTGGTTATCGTCGCGAGCTGGCCATAGGGCTGATACGAAGGGTATGTGAAGGCGAACTGCGCGTGCGGCACGGTGTGCGAGGAACACAGCGAGTCGGACGCTGCCGGCGGGCTCGTCCAATCAGCGCCCGCGGCGTGCGTCTCCGTCTGGTCGCAGTAGGCGGTCACGTTGTTGTAGGCGTCGTAGTCGTACAGCCGCGTCGGCCGGAACGTCCCGAGCGAGGTCGTGGTGCTCGGCTCGGCGACGGCGATCGTGTTCCCGTTGCCGTCGTACGCGTAATCCGTTTCGTAGCCGCGTTGATCGATCGACGAGATAAGGTTGTTGTCGGCGTCCCAAGTCTCGTTCGAAACGAGCCACGTGCCGGTGCACGTTTGGCCCTGATTCGCGCTCGCCGTGCACTCTTGCGTCTGCGTCGGTCTGCCGGTCCCGTCGACGACCCAGTTCGCCATGTGGCCATCGGTGTCGCGGAAAAGCGGCGTCGTTCCGCCCAGGTTGAAAAAGTCGTAGAGAAACACCGTTGCGCCCGTGGCCGCACCCGGCTGGAGCACGGTGTTCGTGCCGTCGGGCGGCGCCCAATTCATCACCCCGATGTGGGCGATCGTCGTGAGCGTCGACGAAACGGCGCTGCTGCCGACAAATGCAAAGTCGAGATAGCCGCCCTCGCCGAGCATCTGCCAGCGCGGGCTCACGGCATATTGCAGGATCGAGTCGCTGCCGATCGCAGCGTAGGCGTACGTCTGCACCGGCCGCGTTCCGGCGGCGTTGTTGGGCGGTCGAGAGACCGAGGTGAGGTTCCCCAGCGAGTCGTAGCCGTACGAGACGGTCGTCACGCCGTCGGGGTACGTGAGCTGCTGCAGCAGCCGGATCCCGTTGAAGTCGGCGAACGAGAGCGTCGCCGACATGCCGGATTCGGTCGTCGCGGTGATGGCGCTGATCTTGCCGTTGACCGAGGCGTCCCCGTTGTCCCAGGAATAGTTCAAGGTGATGTAGGTGTTGTTGTTCCGGCCGATGATTTGATACAGGCGGCCGGCGTACCCTCCGACGCTCGCCATGGCCGGACACGATCCGGCCGGATTCGAGATGTAAAAGTGGTAGATCGTCCCGGATTTCTTCGTCCAGGTCATGCCGCAGGCGCCATCCCAGGCCAGGACTGCATGCTGACCCGGTGTAAGCGAAGTGTAGCCGTGGCCGTTCGAGACGTAGTCGTAGCGCGCACCGTCGATGTCGTACACGCTCTTTGCCGAGGGCGACGTGGCGATGATGTGCGCGTCGAACGTGTTGGTCCAGCCCCGCCCGAACATCCGCTGGTACGCCGAGTAATAGCCCTCCGGCGTCTGGGACGCCTGAGAGTTGTAGGTCCGGCGGAACGCCATCGCGATGCCCTTATGCGAAATCGCCATGTCGTCGTCTTGGAGCACCACGTTCCCGGTGCCGACGTTGACCATGAGATGGCCCCCGCCGGGGACGTTTTCTTCTTGATAGCGCCACCACGGGTTGATGCCCGTCCCGGACGCCGTTGGATCCGAGGGAAGCGACATCGTTCGCCGCGCCCCCGGCCGTGTGCCGGCCGCGGGCATTTTCTGTATCGTACGTCCCTGCTGTGCGTTGATCGGAGCGCCAAGCTCTTGCGTCGCACGACGCTGCGCGGCGGCGACGGCGTGGTAAACTTCTTGCGGGCGCAGCATCGGCGGCCCGGCCACGCGTATGCCGTGCGCTCGAACGCCGTGCAGAACGGTCGGGTGCAGGACCCTCGTCGGAGGCGGCGACGGTTTCACGCGCACTGGCTCTTTCACGGGAATGCGCCGCGGCGGCGTCGCGGGCGCGACGCCCACTCGTTGCGGAATTAGCGTAGCCGCTGCGGCGAGCGGAATGCCGCCGAACCACGGACGCGCAGTGATCGCCTCGAACACGAGCGACACCGGCGAGACTTGGCCCAAGAGCGCAAAGGAAAGCAGCGCCGCCAGTGCGGCACGAACGCGGAAGCGCACGAGAAAATCTCCCAACAGCAGAACAGCTGTGGACCAGAATACTGCGGCAGCGCGCATGACGCAGCGCCGGCAAATAAAACCGGCGCGACATTCGTACGGACAACCCTGGGCGGTACGCTACACCCAATGTTTGCGCCGCGTCAAGTGGGTGTTATGAACCGTTTCGCGCAAATGCAGCTGCATTGTCCTAAAGACGTTGTTGCGCTTGGCGGCACATTCGGCATCACGATTGCGCGCACGCCAGCTTGAATGAACCGTTTCGGAAGATCGCACGACAAAAGTCGCGGTCAGGTACGGCGACTCGACGTGAAGGACACATCGGCCTGCGACCCGTACGAACGGAGCCGCGTCGTAGCGAACGGCGCTTGCCTTCCGGTCGGTGGTGTTCTCAGTGAATTCGATTGTTATGCGTGAGCGCGCGGTGTGTGCGATCGTGGCGGCTCTGTTCGTGTCGTCGTCGTTCGCGATCGCGACGGCCGCGCAGCCGCCCGCACACGATGCGCGAAAGGTGTTTCTGCACGCGCAAAACGAGCCGGTGCGGAGCGTTCTCGTGCGTATGGCGCGGGATACCGGCACGAACATCGCAATCGGGGACGGCGTTTCGGGATACGTAACGGTGGAGTTGAACGGCGTCGCGCTGACGAAGGCGCTGCACGCGGTACTCGATCCGCTCGGTGCCACGTTTCAGGTGCACAACGGCGTCTACGACGTCGAGCGCCCGCCGAGCGCTGCGGCTGCCGGCGCGACGGCTCCGGTCGTGCTGCCGTTGGCGGTCGTCAGCGCGAAGCGGGCGGCCGCGATGCTGCGACCGCTCTTTCCCGGCGTGTCCATCAGCGAGGACGGAGCCGCGAACGCGCTGGTCGCGATCGGCTCGGCCAGCGACGTGCAAGCGATGCGCACGGTGCTCCAAGGAATCGACGTGCGCAATCCGGCATTGCCGGTGACGCAGGCGTTCGCGCTGCACGGAGCGGTTCAGGCGCGGGTGCTCGCGCAAAACCTGCGCGCCGCCTTTCCGACGTCGAAGTTCGCGGCCGCCGGGGCCAAGCAGCTGCTCGTCACAGCACGCCCCAACGACCTCACGCAGATTAAAGCGGCGATCGATGCGCTCGACGCGCCGAGCGCCACACCACCGCCGGTGCCGGTTTCGGCCGAGGCCGTACCGGTGTCGCGCCGCCTGCCGCGCGACGTCGCGCGGTCGCTCGCCGCGCAGGTCCCGGGCCTCCACGTAGCCGTCTCCGGAAGCGCGGTTGTTCTGTCGGGTGCGCCGGACGCCGTTGCACGCGGCAAGGCGCTCGTCGCACAGCTCGATCTGCCGAACTTCGGCGAGCGCTACACGCAAGTCTATCGCATCCGCACGCTGGATGCGGCTTCGGTCGCCGATCTTCTGCGGCGCAGTTTTCGGGACCTCGAGGTCACCGTCGATGCGCCGCTCAACGCGCTGGCGGTCACCGGGACGGCGGCGCAGCAGCAACGCATCGCAGACGCCATCGCGCAGCTCGACGCCGCGCCCAGCACCCAAGGGACCGGCATCGCCCAGCCCGGCGCCTTTGGCGACGGTTCCACGGAGGTTGTCACGCTGAGGTCGTTCGTCCCTGGGCAGTCGACAGGCGGCGTCGACGCGGTCGCGTCGTTCACGCAAGCGCTGCAGGTCATCACGCCGGACGTGCGCGTCGTGCAACTGCCGACACCGGGACAGATCGCGCTCGTCGGGCCACCGTCGAGCGTCCGCACTGCGCGGCAGTTCCTCGACAAGGTCGATGTCGTGCCGCCGCTCGTCGTGCTGGACACCGAGGTGCTCGAAGTCGATGAGAGCGTCGCCAAGAACATCGGCCTTCAGCTCGGCACTGCCGCCCTCAGCACGACGTTCACGGAAATGCAGCCGCCGCCGAACGCGGACGGCTCGCCGCCGCGCCTCGGACGATTTCAAGCGCTCTCGCGGACGCCGATCTCGTTTACGGCGCAGCTGAACCTCCTGGTGCAGAACGGCAAAGGGCGCGTGCTCGCCGATCCGCGGATCACCACCCTGTCGGGACGCACCGCCAGCATCCGCGCCGGCGACACGATCTCCATCCTCACGACGACTGCCGGCAACGCCGGAACGATCGCAACCACCCAGGTCCAGAGCTTCCAAACCGGCGTCACGCTGGACATCACGCCATCCGTCTCGCCCGACGGCGGCGTCACCGTCGCCTTGCATCCGGTCGTGAACAGCCTGATCGGCACGAACGCCGGCGTGCCCGAAATCAGCACCCGCGACACGCAAACGACCGTGCACCTTCAGGACGACGAGACGCTCGTCATCGGCGGCTTGATTCAGGAGAACGACACCCGGACGACGACCAAGATCCCGCTGCTGGGCGACGTGCCGCTCGTCGGACGCGTGTTCCGCAACGACAACGTGCAGGGGCAGCGCAACGAGCTGATCATCGTCGTCACGCCGCACATCGTCAAGCCCGGCAAGTCCGTCCTTCCCGGTCCGCCGCTGCAAGCCATACCGACGCCGGCCGCGCTCCCGACGCTGCCGCCGAACACGCGTCTTCCCGCACCGAGCGGGCAGTTGCCGGCGCAGCGTCTGACCTTCGGAGCGGCCGCAGCGATGCCTGCGCCGATTGCTACGGCATCGCCGACGCCGCGCCCGGCTGCGACGCCGGCGCCGGTGCCGACAGCGTTCGCGCAAACGAACGTGTTCACGTTCGGCGCGGCGCCGCAAAGCAATTTCGCCAAGCCGACCGATCCGGTTCAGATTTTCTACGCGACGCTTTCACCGACCGTGGTTTCGAACGGAACCTCGGTTCACATCGCAGCCGTGACGACCACGAACTCGACGACGGTCAAGTTGCAGATCGGCACGCAGAGCATCGGCCTGGCTAAAACGGCGCCCGGCCAATGGCAGGCGTCCTTTCCGTTTCCGCTCGCGGCGCTCGCGCCCGGACAAACGACCGTAACGGCGTCTCTCATCGCAAGCCGGTCGGACGGTACGTCGGCTACGGTTCCAATTCCGCTCAACGTAACATTGCCATGAGCTGACCGCTCAACGCCTTGCACGCCTTGGATCTAGACGCCCTAGTCCAGTCCTCACTGCCAGAGAGGGCCGCTTTCTGAGACGTACTCCGCCAGCATCTTCAGTACGTCGCATTGGCGCTGCCGAAGCTTCATGGAAAGGACGATCTCGGCACGATTCGCTACGTACTCCAGGTCGGCCGCGATCGCGCCTTGTCGGCGCGTCACGATTCCGAGCAGAAGAAGCGACACGAGGCCGCTCGTCCCGGCAGAGCTTTCGTACGTGAGATATGCCTCGCGCAGTACGCGTTCTCCGTCGCTGCACGCCTCTCTCGTCCAGTCGATGCCGGCTTGGTCGAACACGTCGCTCGCCTTGAACGGTACGACGTTCATCCCCGTCGTCGATCCTTTCATGACGCTCCCCGTTCGAGGTGAAGCGGCGCCATGCGATACACGCCGTCTTCGACGGCGACGCGGACGCCGGCGTTCTGCACTAAGGCAAGATCACGACGAAAGGCCCGCGGCGATGCGCCGAACCGATCGCGATAGAGCTCGAACCGTACGGCTTCGCGCCGCACGAACCGCGCAATGAGCCAGGCGGCCCGCACGATTCTGGAGTGCCCGTACTCCACGGGCATATGATCCGGCCGGGTACGCGGCGCCGGCACGGCGAACTGAGGTCCTGTCATTCGATGCACTCTCATCGGGTGACGGGCCCGGTCAGCGTTCTCAGCGCTGATCGGGCCGCTTTAGTTATGACACCGACAGGTTCGCACCCGACGGCGTAACATAATTATAGCACATATGTTCGATAATGTCACGCTCGTAGGATGAATTTTGCTTGTGTATACGCACTAGCGCCGCTGCGAGCGCGGCGTGATGGAACGGTATGCTGGATGTGCTCCGTTCTTGGCTTTTTCCGCCGGCCTGCGCTGCGTGCGACGCGCCCGGCGTCGCGCTGTGCGCCGCTTGCGCGCCGTCGCCGCGTGACGCGATCGCATTTGCGGTCGACGGCGTTCCGGCGTTCGCGCTCGGCGCGTATGAGGGTGCGCTGCGCAAGGCGATCGTCGCGATGAAGCACGGCGAGCGCGATCCGCTCGACGCGTTCGCCGCGCTGCTTGCGGAGCGCGCACCGCTGCACGGCGTGCTGGTCCCGCTGTCCACGACGCGCCCGCGCGCGGCCGAGCGCGGCTTCGACCAGAGCGTCGAGCTGGCGCGCCGCATCGCAGCGCGCACCGGCGTGCCGTACGCCACGCTGCTGCGCAAGCACGGCGCGCCGCAGGACGGCCGCGCGCGGCTCGCCCGGCTGCGCTCCGCCGGACGGTTCCGGCTCGTTGCGCTGCCGCCGTTGCCCGCGACCGTGACGCTGCTCGACGACGTCTGCACCACCGGCGCGACCTTGCGCGACGCGATGCGCACGCTGGCCGGCGCCGGCGTCTGCGTCCGCCAGATCGTCGTCGTCGCGCGGACGCCGCCGGGCCGGGGCCGCTCGGATGCCGGCCCGCGCGCGGCGCCAGGCTGACGGATGGAACCGTTTCGCTTGCGAGCGGGTCGATGACGGTGCAATGAAAGCCGTTTGGAAGGGCGCGGTCCTCGCCGAGAGCGACCGCACCGAAGTCGTCGAGAACAACCATTACTTTCCGCCGGACACGATCAAGTCCGAGCACTTCAAGCCGTCCGAGAAGCACACGGTTTGCCCGTGGAAAGGAACCGCGAGCTACTACACCGTCGAGGTGAACGGCGAGCGGAACGCCGACGCCGCGTGGTATTACCCGACGACGAAGGACGCCGCGAAGAACATCGAGGGCTACGTGGCGTTCTGGAAGGGCGTTGAGGTCACGCCGTAGACCCCGACCGCACGTACCTCGCGCGCGCCGTCGAATTGGCGGCGCGCGCGCTGGCGAACGCCGCACCGAACCCGCCGGTGGGCTGCGTCCTCGCGCGCGACGGCGTGACGCTGGGCGAGGGCTGGCACCATTTCGCCGGCGAGGCGCACGCCGAAGTCGAGGCGTTGCGCGACGCGCGCGCGCGCGCGAACGACGTGCGCGGCGCGACCGCGTACGTTTCGCTCGAACCGTGCAACCACCACGGGCGCACCCCGCCGTGCAGCGAAGCGCTCATCGAGGCCGGGATCGCGCGCGTCGTGGTCGGCGCGCTCGATCCGAACCCGAAAACCGCCGAAGGCGGCGTGCGCCGGCTGCGCGAGGCCGGAATCGAGGTCAACGTGCTCGACGACGCGGCGCGCGCGCTGATCGAGCGCTTCCGCTGGACGATCGCGCACGCCGAGCGGCCGTACCTGACGCTGAAGATGGCCGCCTCGCTCGACGGCTACGTCGCTTCGCGTCCCGGCGCGCAGCAGTGGCTGACCGGCGAGCTAGCGCGCGAGCGCGTGCGCGATTTGCGAGTTGAACACGACGCGGTTCTCGTCGGTGCCGGAACGATCCGCATCGATGACCCGCAGCTCACGGTGCGTCCGCACGCCACGCGCCGCAAGCCGTACACCCGCGTCGTCGCGTGCGAGACCGAAGCGATCGCCCCGACGAGCCGCATCCTCGCGCCGCCGTCCGACGCGCCGCCCGGCGCGTATGCGCGCACCATCGTGCTGGCGCCGGCCGGCGCGCGCACGAAATTCGCCGCGCTGCAGCCGCTCGCCGACGTCGTGTACGTCGGGGACGACGGGGCGCTGCAACTCGATCTGGCGGCGGCGCTGGGCGCGCTGCGCGAGCGCGGGATCGCGAGCGTGCTGTGCGAAGGCGGGCCGACGCTGGCCGGGCGGCTTCTCGCGCGCGGGCTGGTCCAGCGGGTGGTCTGGCTGATGGCGCCCACGTTCCTGCGCAGCGAGACGGCCGTCCCCGTGCTGAACGGCGCCGATTTGGCCGGCGCGAACGGATGGCGCTTCGACCGCATCGAACGCGTCGGCGACGACATGCTGCTCTCCGCGGATCTCACCACGTGTTCTCGGGCCTGATCGTGCACGACGGCCGCGTCGCTTCGGCCGACGGCGCAGCGCGCGGCGGGCTGACGCTCGTCGTCGAAGCGCCCGACGCCATCGCCGCCGGCGTCGCCGATGGTGACTCGGTCGCGATCAATGGCGCCTGTCTGACCGTGGTCGGCTTCGACGCGCGCACGATGCGCTTCGACGTCGTGCCGGAAACGCTCGCGCGGACCGGTTTCGAGCGCCTGCGCGCGGGCGACCGCGTCAATGTTGAGCTTTCGCTGCGCGTCGGCGACCGGCTCGGCGGGCACTTCGTGTACGGCCACGTCGACGCGAGCCCGTCGATCCTCGCCAAAGTGCCGGAAGGCCAAGGCTTTCGCCTCCACGTCTCGCTGCCGGACGAGCTCGCGCCGTTCATCGTCGAGAAAGGCTACGTCGCGGTGGACGGGGTGAGCCTCACCGTCGCCTCGGTCGACCACGAGAAGTTCACCGTCGCGCTGATCCCCGAGACGGCACGCCGTACGACGCTGGGGACGAAAGGTCCCGGCGAGCGCGTGAACGTCGAAGTCGACCCGATCGCGCGCTATGCGCAAGGCGCGGTGGTCGCGTACGCGCAGCAGCGCAGCGACGCGCCGACCGCCGACGAAGTCGCCTGGGCCTACGAAATCTGACCCGCGTGCCAAGCGGCGAAGGCCAGCCGATCCGCGTCGGCCCGGAGGTGTGCGAGCGCGTCCGCTGGAGCGACGTCGACGTGATGGGCATCGTCTACTACGGCAAGTACCTGCGCTTCATGGAAGCCGCCGAGGCGGAGTTCTTCCGCGCGACGCGCTTTTCGTACGGCCGCATCGCCGGTGAATTCGGCGTGTGGATCGCGCGCGTTCGGCTGGAGTGCGACTACCGCGCGCCGGCGCGGCTCGACGATGAGATCGTGTGCCGCGCGGAGCTGCGCGAGCTCGCTGCGGCGTCGATGACGTTCGCCTTTCCGATCGACCGCGCCGACGGAACCCGTCTCGCCGACGGCGTCCTCGTCCTCGCCGCGCTCGACCGCGAGACACTCCGCCCGAAACGCCTCCCGGCGCCGCTCGCCGCAGCACTGCGCGGCGACGCCGCTTTTCGCTGAAAGGATTGATTCCGTGGCCGACGAGCAGTACGACGTTCTCGTAATCGGTTCGAGTCTGGGCGGCGTGGCGGCCGCGATCCGGGCCGCGGAGATGGGCGCGGCGGTGTGCCTGATCGATCCCGGCGAGTGGGTCGGCGGACAGTTCACCTCGCAAGGCGTCTCGAAGCCGGACGAGCACAAATACATCGAAACCGTCGGCAGCACGGCGTCGTACCGGCAGTTCAAGAACAACGTGCGCGCGTGGTACCGCGCGAACGCGACGCTGTCCGCGGTCGGGTCGAGCCAGCCGATCTTCAATCCCGGCGGCCCGTACGTCGCCTCGCAGCCGCAGTTCGCCGTCGAGCCGAAGCTCGGCGATACGATCCTCAAGCAGATGATCGCCGCGGCGCCCGGCTTGACCTGGCGGCCCAACACGACCGTCACGGGGTTCGAGCTGTCGGATGACGCGATCGCCGCGGTGAAAGCGAACGGTGCCGACGGCAGCGAGACGCGCTACGTCGCGAGCTACGTGCTGGACGCGACCGACCTCGGCGACTGCCTGCCGCAAGTCCTGCGCGAGGACGAATGGGTCGTCGGCGCCGAGAGCCATGCCGACACCGGCGAGGCGGGCGCGCCCGCGAAGGCGCAGCCGAAGTGGATCCAGCCGATCACCGTCGTTTGTGCCGTCGAGCACCGTCCGGCCCCAGAGAACCACACGATTCCCGAGCCGCCGAACTACGCCGCGAACCGCTCGAAGTACCACGTCAAGGACGGTGTTATCACGACGATGTTCGCCGGCGGCGGAACGACTGGCTTCAACTACCGCCAGTACCTGGACGCGCGAAACTTCGACGATCCGAACTTTCGCTACGACCGCACCACGCTGAACACCGGCGCCAACGACTACGACGAAGAGAGCATCCCGACCGGCGATCCGAAACGAGATGCGCAGATCGTGCAGGCGGCACGCGACCTGAGCCTCGGATTTCTCTACTGGCTGCAGACCGAATGCCCGCGCGACGATCACTCTGGCAATGGCTACCCCGAGCTGCGCCCGGCGAGCGAGGCGTTCGGAAGCGATGACGGGATGGCACCGGTCGCCTACATCCGCGAGTCACGCCGGATCAAGGCGCTCAAGACGATCGTGCGCAGCGAGATCGAGCAGTCGCGCGCGAACACCGGGCCGCGCGCGGCGTTGTTCGACGATTCGTGCGGCGTCGGCACGTACGCGTTCATGGACGGGCATGCGCTGCCGGGCCAGCACATGAGCGGCTTCTGGATCAACATCTGGCCGGTCCAGATTCCGCTGCGCGCGCTGATCCCGAAGCGCGTGACGAACCTGCTGGCGGCGTGCAAGAACATCGGCACGACGCACTTCACCAGCGGGCTGTACCGTCTGCATCCGTTCGAGTGGAACGTCGGCGAGTCTGCCGGCGCGCTGGCCGCATTCTGCGTGGCGCAGGACACGACGCCGCACGACGTCGCCGGCGATCAGCACCTGACGCGCGAGTATCAGCGAGCGCTGCTCGAGCAAGGGATTCCGTTGTACTGGTGGACCGACGTGCAGCCGGGCGATCCGATCTGGGCGGCGGTGCAGATGGCCGGCGCGACGAAGGTCATGACCGGTGACGGCAACCGCGAGATGAAGTTCAACCCGGACGATTCCGTCTCCGACGATACGCGCAGCGCGATCGCCGCGAAGATCGGCGCGGACGTGCCTGACGGAATCGACACCCGCGGTCACCTCGCGCAGTGGCTCTTCGAGCAGGGCCACACGTAGCGGCGCTGCCGAAGGGCTACGTCTCGTCGGAGGCGAGGATCGCGTAGATCTCCTTGCGTGCCTTGTCGAGGATCTCGCGCACGCGGTCCAGCGTCTTGTCGTCGCTGTTGCGCACGCTCATCACCGCGGCGCCGAGCTTCATCGCCGACTCGCGGATGCGCTGTCGCGAACTCGGTTCGTCGTCGACCTCGTCGCCGTCGGTCGCCTCGGTGCCGCGGTTCGCGAGCAGCTCGCGACCGGCGTCGGTGATGGTGTACACCCGCTTCCCGTCGACCTGGTCGGACGTCACGAAGCCGCCGTCTTCCAGCATCTGCAGCGTCGGATACACCGATCCCGGACTCGGCTTCGCGCCGCGCCGCTCGGCGATCGCGTGCATGATCTCGTAGCCGTGCTGCGGCCCCTGCGCGAGCACTTCGAGGATCGCGAACTTCACGTCCCCGCGGCGCATGCGCTGAATCCACCCGGCTTCCCAGCCGTAGTCCTTGCCGTGGCCGAACCAGAAGCCCCGCATCCCGCCAAACCCGTGCCGGTGACGGTGCCGGAAAAACGCCCGATCTAGTTCATTCATCATGTCGCGATACTATAACGATATATCGCAATCTGTCAATACGCTCCGCGCCCTCGGTCTACTTAAGGGCTAATGTGCGGGCTCTTATAGTCGATTTTCCGGCTTAGCAGCTCAAATGCGAGCTGTTCGGAACGTCTCCGAAGCTCAGAGCAGGAGCCGGGCGCCTCGCTCGTTGGGCTTGACACCTGTTAACCCCCTGAGCGAGTCTTAGGGCCTATGGAGCGGTTTTCGGAGCAGCTGCGGACGGCGATGGCCGATTCGGGGCTTAGCGCGGCGCAGCTGGCGCAGCAGGCGGGGCTGACGGAGGGAGCCATCTCGCTGTTGCGCAGCGGGCGGCGGGAGCCGTCGTACCGGACGGTGCGGGCGCTGTCGGCGGTGCTGCCGGGGCTGCGGCGGCGGTTTACGGCCGAGCACGACGCGATGGAGTCGATCGCGGCGGCGATCGGCGACGTCCGCGACGGAAAAATGGTCGTCGTCATGGACGACGAGGACCGCGAGAACGAGGGCGACCTCGTCATGGCGGCCGAGAAGGTCACCCCCGAGGCGATCAACTTCATGCGCAAGCACGGGGGCGGGCTCATCTGCGTCCCGATGACCTCCGAGCGGCTTGACGCCCTGCAAATTCCGAACATGGTGAACGACAACACCGCGCCGCTCGGCACGGCGTTCTCCGTCTCCGTCGAAGCGCGCGGCCGCGTCACCACCGGGATCTCCGCGCAAGACCGCTCCAACACGATCCGCGCGCTGATCGACCCGAAGTCCGGACCGTCCGACTTCCTGCGGCCCGGCCACACCTTTCCGCTGCGCGCGCGCGAAGGTGGCGTGCTAGTGCGCGCCGGGCAGACCGAGGCGTCGGTCGACCTCGCGAAGCTCGCCGGTTTGTATCCGGCCGGCGTGATCTGCGAGATCATGGACGAGGACGGCTCGATGATGCGCCGCGACAACCTCAAACTGTTCTCCGAGAAGCACGGCTTGAAGATGATCACGGTCAAAGATCTGATCGCCTACCGCATGCGGCACGAGAAGCTCGTGGAGCGAATCGCCGAGTTCGCGCTGCCGACCGTGCACGGCGTCTTCCGCGGGATCGCGTTCGAGACGAAAACCGACAAGACCGCGCACGTCGCGCTCGTTATGGGCGAGATCGGCGACGGCAAGGACGTACTCGTGCGCGTCCACAGCGAGTGCCTCACCGGCGACGCGCTGCACTCGCTGCGCTGCGACTGCGGCCCGCAGCGCGACGCTGCGCTGACCGCGATCGCGCGCGAAGGCCGCGGCGTCTTCCTGTACCTGCACCAAGAAGGCCGCGGCATCGGCTTGGCCAACAAGCTGCGCGCGTATGCGCTGCAGGACGCCGGCGCCGACACCGTCGAGGCGAACACGCTGCTCGGACTGCCGGCCGACAAGCGCGACTACGGCATCGGCTCGCAGATTCTCGCCGATTTGGGCGTGCGCGAGATGCGGCTGCTGACGAACAACCCGAAGAAAATCGCCGGCCTGGAGGGCTTCGGGCTGACGATCAAGGACCGCGTCCCGATCCAGATCCCTCCGACCGCCCACAACGTGCATTACATGGAGACGAAGCGCGAGAAGATGGGCCACATGTTCGGCGCGCCGAACCCCGCGGGCTCCGAATGAAAGCCGACAAGCAGCCCAAGCACAAGAACGCGCTGCCCGACGCGCGCGGCAAGCACTTCGCGATCGTCGTCGCCGACTTCTACACCGACCTCGCCGCGCAGCTCGAAGACGGCGCGCGGCGCGGCTTGCGCGACTGCGGCGTCGCCGACGATCACGTCGAGGTGGCGCACGTCCCGGGCTGCTTCGAGCTGCCGATCGCCGCGCGCCGCCTGATCTCCGACGGCGACTTCGACGGGGTCGTCGCGCTCGGCGTCGTCATCCGCGGCGAGACGCCGCACTTCGACTACGTCGCCGGCGAGTGTGCGCGCGGCATCATGAACGTCCAGCTCGCCACCGAGATCCCGATCGGTTTCGGCGTCCTGACGACAGAGAACCGCGCCCAAGCCGAAGAGCGCGCCGACCCCAAGCGCGGCGACAAAGGCTACGAAGCGGCGATCGCCGCCGCGACCGTCGCCGTCCTCGAGCGCAAGCGGGAGAAGAAGCGCGTCGGCTTTCGATAAGCGCGGTGCCGTCCAGCGCCCCCCGCACTGGACGGCGTCGTGCCGCTCGTCCGCGGTACCTTGTGCTTACGCTGCGGGGCACTTTTCCAGGTGCGCCCACACGGGAAGCGGCTGGTTCGGTGTACGCGCAAACGCCGCCAGCAGCATCAGGTTCGGGGGTCGTAGGCCGCGGAACCATGAACGGGTCCTCGCATCCGCATCGGCCGAGACCGTAACCCACGCGTTTCCAAGGTCATCCAGAAAGACGAACCCCTGCGTCTTATCGCCGACCTTCAGTTGGGCTGCCGCGATGAGCGACGCTCGGAGAAACTTCTTTGCCTTCACGTCGTACGCCGTCGCGTTGTCGTAGTAGAGGTAGCGATTTGACGTATGCGGGCAAATATTCGGCGACGGGAGGGTATCGGCGCTCGCGCCGGACGACATGGACAGCAACAGTGCCACAAGAGCCGACGTGGTAAGTGAGGTTGCTCTGGCCATAGGGTCAAGGCTCCTTAGTGCGTCATCTGCTTGAGACTGGACCAGCATTGCACTGCCGTCTTTCCGGCGGGAAGTGACGGTATTCCCTTGACCGGCGAACCGTTCTGCTGCAGCTGCTGCGCCGTCGTGTTCGGAGCCGCATTCAAGCCGAACGAGACGCCAAAACCGGTCGAATTTGCATAGCTGACGCTGACGGATGGTGACCAACTGAGATTGGGGTTCGCTTGGAAGTAGTAATACCCCCATTGATCTTGATAGAACCAACCGATCAGCGTATCATTTACCATCAGCTGCCCGCCCGCATTGTACGGGAAGCCCTGCGACACAACCACTTCGTTGACGTTGGCCACCTGCGCGGGTACGCCGTTGCGCTGGTACGGAAGGTTGTCGTGATAGCCATACCCTGACCCAGGATTATTTCCGCACTTCTGCCCATCGGTCGGCGGGGATGGATAAATGGCGACTTGATCGCCGGTAGAACCTCCTTGGTTCGTTTCGCCCCCGGTTCCACCAGTCTCCGGGGAGCCGCTATCGCCGCACGCTGCGCTGTTCGGATCGCTGCCACACCCGGCGCAAGACTGAGGGTCATCCAAACAGTTGGACTGCGTGTACGATGGCTTTTTTCGCGTGAGACTTTGAGGTGGAGTCCCCCGCGGAGCGTGCAGACGGTAGCGCTGACGAACTTGACCATCCGCTGCATCCGCCCAGCGATAGCGCAAGAATCGACAAAGGAAGGAGAAGGCCCGCGCGACTAATGAGCGAGCGCGTTGCACAGGGCATTTGAACACACACCGATCGTTTAGAAACGGGTAACACACTACACGCGGCGTTGGACGTTTAGATCACTAGCCGCTGGGAACGGATATTTTGCGCTCCACAGCCAATGTTCGGAAGAACGAGGCGCTTGTGACGCTCGGTCGCGAAGATGCGGAAGTCGCCCACACCGTGGAACCGAAACCCATTCATCCAGTTCCGACAATAGTCATAACACGCTAGGCGATTTGTGTCAACGGAGCGCCGCGATTTTTTCATGATGTCGGCGCCACGAGGCGGACGCCGTTCGTATCGACGACATCCCCGGCTTATTGCGCGCCGAGCGAAACCTTAATCTGCACCGGGAGATTTGTCCCGCCGCGCTGCATCGCGCCTCTTGGAGCGGTTTGATGAATCCCGCGCCCCGCGGGAGCTCCTTCAATAATTCCGCGCGATTTCGGGCGTTGAAGGTTCGATAAACCTCCGTCACAGTGTTCGCGGTCTACGTTCCGTGCGTCTATCGCTCTTCGCCGTCGTTTGAAACAGCGCATTCAAAGCCGGAAAAGAAGCCACTGCCGCCGACAACCTCCGGGGTGTAGGCGGACCGCTACTGTGTGGCAAGCGCGGCCCGCAGAGGCGATCGGCGGCAGCGTCCGCCGTTACCCGCGCTCACCCCGTCGAAGACGGCACTCGCACGGTAACGGACGATGGTGAAGCGTTCCCGACGTCCGATGAGTGCATCCCGCATCGTCGTGCAGTGAAGTTCGATGACCGCAAGCGCCGCACACTAACGCGACGGATTCATCGGACCGTCCGCAGACCCAAGCGTATGGCACCCGTCTCCTCCAGGATCGCACTGCCCGCCGCGTCGTGCGCGCAGTACCAGCACGCTACCACAGGACGCTTCTAATCACCATCCGGAGATTTCTCCCGGGGTTCCCTGTCGCAATGCTGGTATTCTAATCGGAACCGGGAGGTTTCTCCCGGTTTCTCTGGCTCAAGTGCCGGAAAGGGTGCCCATGCTCGTAATCCTCGCGCTTGCCGCGCTACTGCTCGGTGGTACCGTCACGCCGAATGACGTTCTCCCTGGTGGACCGTCCATAACTACTAACGCGGCCACGATGCCCGCTGGTCCTGTTGACGACGGCCTAACCGGGGGACCCTCGTAAGACGGGGACGGAGTTCGCCCGCGCAAAGCGAAGGTTGCGCGCGGGTGTCACGGGGGAGGCACCTCGGAAAGGTGTCTCCCTCTCTTTATCCCGGGGAGGATTTACGTCTGCACAACGCCGGTCCAAGAACCAGCGCCATACGTTTCGGGAAGCGATAGACCTATGGTTCGCCGGGAACTTCGAGTTGTGCCTGGACGTCTGCGAATCCGTCAGTGAGCGCGCACCTGAGGTATTAGCGCAAGTAGAGCTCCTACGCGCTCGCGCACTACTGCGATTGAATCGTGCCGCCGAGGCGCTCGCAATCATTGACAATTTCGCATGGCCGGAAAGCGGCGACGTCGCGGTCACTGCACGCATGCTAAAGGGCGCGGCCCTCATTCGATCCGATGAAGTTGGCCGCGGTCTCGCGCTACTGGAAGCCCTTCAACAAACTGCGACCGACGCGCATCCAACGATTCAGTCCGAAATAGCGTTGAATCGCGCGCTCGGCCACTTCTGCCGCCATGAAGTGGACGCCGCCGATCGCGCCCTCGACTTGGTCTCTCCGGATACGGACATTGTGTACGCGCGAGCGCTCGAATATCGCGGCTGGGTTGCCTGTCGTCGCGCGAAGTTTCTCCTTGCCAGCAGGTACTTTCAGGAAGCCCTCGCGTTCCTAGACGGATGCAAACACTACGATCGGTACCTTGAAGCAAATTGTGCTCAAGTCCTCGCATTACTCACGATTGAACTTCTTGACCTTCCAACGTGGACCGTGGTTGCTGAGCGTCGGGCGAAAATTGATTGGTCGGCGACGGATATTCAGCGTCATCGATTCTGGATCACGCTTTGCGCGGCGACCTACGCTTACGAAATCGAAGGAGCTGATCTTGTTGCGATCAGCGAAGGCCGTATGGCGGAAGCGCTCGCACCGACGCCGGCGGCGCGAGTCGAAGCCCTTTGCCGCCGAGCGGCCACGGCAGGGCGCGCCGCTGAGCGGCTTTCGCACCGGGACCATACGGACGAGGCGTACGAACTCTTTGCTTCGCTCAACCCAGCCCAATTCGAGCAGTATGACAAGCTGGTACCGCTTGTACTCGCGAAAGAGTTGTCGATCGCGGGTCGTGTCGAGCAGGCCCAACGCGTGTTTCACCTATACCGAGAGCACCGGGGAACCTCTGCGTTGCTTGCGGTGACAGGAAACCCGTTTCGTCATGCGTTTGAAAAATTTATCGAAGGGTTTGTCGCAGAATCCGCCGACGATCGTGCGAGGGCGCGCCGCTCCTACCTCCAAGCCTTCACCAAGTTCCGCGCTATCGACTACAAGAGGCGAGCCGTGCACTCAGCTCTACGCCTCGGCGCACTGCTGAACGAGCCGGAGCTCTTTGAATACGCCGATGCGACGACGCGCCATTTGCCGCCGCAAGGCTGGCTTCGGCAACAGGTAGAAAGCCTGCCAACCGACATTATCCTGCGAGGCCTTTCAATGGCGCGAAGGGACGTATTGCGATTGCTTTGCCAGGGCCTCACGATGGACGAGATCGCGCAACGCCGGGAGCGTTCGCCAAAGACGGTCGCAAACACGGTGACGGAAGTCTATCGTGCCTTCAACGTCCGCAACAGAACGGAACTACTGAACGAGCTCCTACGGCGCGGAATCATTAAATCGGCATAGTTCCCGCAGATACTCATTGCCACAATGGGCCGTTTTCCGAGACGTACTCCGCCAGCATGTTCAGCACATCGCATTGACGCTGCCGAAGCTTCATAGAAAGAACGATCTCGGCGCGATCTGCGACGTACTGCAGATCGGGTGCGATCGTGCCTTGGCGACGCGAGACGATCCCGAGCAAAAGGAGCGAGATGAGGCCGCTCGTTCCCGCAGAGCTCTCGTAGGTGAGATACGCCTCCCGCAGCGTGCGTTCTGCGTCGCTGCAAGGCTCTCTCGTCCAATCGATGCCGGCCTTGTCAAATGCGTCGCAGGCCTTGAACGGTACGACGTTCATTCTCTTCGTCGAGTCATTCACGACGGGGACCGCCCTTCGTGGTGAAAGGGCGCCATGCGATACGCGCCGTCTCCGGCGGCGACGCGAACGCCGGCGGCTTGCACCGCCGAGAGATCCCGCCGAAACGTCTGCGCCGAAGCGCCGAACCGATCCCGATAAAGATCAAACCGTACGGCTTCGTGCCGTACGAACCGCGCGATGAGCCAGGCGGCTCGCGCGATTCTGGAGTGCCCGCATTCTACGGGAATATGACCCGGCCGGGTATCGCACGCGGGCACGGCGAACTGAGGTTTTGTCATTCGATGATTCATCCATCGGGTGACGGGCCCGGTCAGTGTTCCACCACTGATCGGGCCGCTTTAGTTATGAAAAGCGCCGGGTTCACGCCCGGCGGCATAAAGGAATTATAGCACATACGTTCGACGTTGTCATGTCGTCCAGCTAAAATTTTTCTGCGTGCGGGTCTTAGTGCGGGCGCCTTCTGAGCACCTCAGGCAGCGCGATATTACTCGGCACCAAAAGATGCGACGCTTCTCCAGGGTATTTTGCACGCCGAGATCCCCATCGGTTTCGGCGTGCTGACGACCGACAACCGCGCGCAAGCCGAAGAGCGCGCCGACCCGAGGCGCGGCGACAAAGGCTACGAAGCGGCGATCGCCGCCGCCACCGTTGCCGTCCTCGAGCGCAAGCGCGAGAAGAAGCGCGTGGGCTTCCGCTGACCGGTCAAAACCGATGGTTCTGAGGCGTGAACGAGACGACGAACGTGTACGCTCCGAAGACGTGACGACAGCGAAAAACCGAGCCTTCGAAGCGTGATCGCGCGGTAGCAGCGAGGGCCACTCGATCCATGATGTTGTTCCCGGCCGTCTTCAGCACGCGCGTTCCGAGAATCCGATCGTCCGGCCCGAGCAGGACGACGATGACCGCCTGCCCCTCCGCGTCTGGGTACGGGTTTCCCGGTTTGAACGCGAACGTCGTTTGCGGCGCACGATAGGGAACCGCACACGAAACCGGATCGTCGACCGCTGTCGGAGCGTCGATAGGCACCTGCGCGCGAGCTCGTGCGCGAAGCTCCTCCGTGCGCCGGCCGTCGTTATTCACTGCGCCGTCGACCGACGCTATCCACGGCGAGAACACCGGGCTGCACGTTGTCATGCCGTTTTCTTCGATCGCGGTCACGGCGGCACCGTCGAGCGACACCGCCGCCGGAAACCGAACGACGACCGGAGCCTCCGGCGTCTTGTCGTCCGCCATGTCCGGTACGACGACGTTCTTGAAGCGTACGTCGTACCGCCGGTTTCCAGCGTAGAGCGAGACGATACCTGATGCGAGCCCGGTCTCGAGCCCGTGGAGCGTGATCGCATAGCGTGTCTTCGTACCGTCGATGACCGTGACGGAAGGTTGCACCGGGCAGAACGGCGTGTCTGCCGACGATCGTGCGGGGCTGGACGGCTGCGGCGACGGCTTTGCGCCGGGACCGGGTTCAGCCCCGACCGCGGGCGCCGCGGAAGCGGCGAGAACGGCAAGGACCGCTGCGATGGTTGAAGAGCTCATGCCGAGCGACGTCGTGAGGCCGAACCAGAACACCTGTGCGATCGACCGCATGCGACGCGCGGGTTCGCGCGCCGCGCGCCGGCCGCCTCGGCCTCGATGGTCCCGGATAGACAAGTACCGTTCTCTCCCGTATACTCCGCGATACGACGCCGCCGATCGGTCGGCGCCGTGTTTCCCATCCGTTTCCATTTGGGGGGTCGAGCGGCGTCCGCCGCCCGGCCGAGGTCGGTGTACGAAAACAAACTTCTGATCTGCAAAGACTGCGGCAACACGTTCGACTTTACGGTCCGCGACCAGATGTTCTACGCGGAGAAAGGGTTCGAGAACGAGCCGCAGCGGTGCCGCGACTGCCGCACGGTGCGGAAGTCGCAGCGTGCGAACGGGCTGGGCACGCCGCCCACCTCGACCGCGGGCCTCCGGGAGATGTTCGACGCGGTCTGCGCGCAGTGCGGGACGGCGACGACCGTTCCGTTCAAGCCGCGTGGCGACCGGCCGGTGTACTGCCGGAACTGCTATTCGGCCCTGAACGCCGTGAGGGCGTAACACCGACCCCGCCGAATCCGCCTCGCCGTGGATTCGGTTTGGTACGACGGCGACGCCGTCGGGTTTCTCGATCAGCGGGCGCTTCCGCGCGCCGTCGTGCGCGAGCGCGCCGCCAGCGTCGAGGCGGTCGTCGACGCGATTCGGACCCTGGCGGTCCGCGGCGCCCCGGCGATCGGGATCTTCGGCGCGTACGGCGTCGCGCTGGCCGCCCGGCTGCACGCCGGCGACCGAGGCGCCTACGAAGCGGCCGCGGCGCTGATTCGCGCAGCCCGGCCGACTGCGGTCAACTTGGCCTGGGCGGTCGACCGCGTCTTGCGCGCGCCGGCCGGTGAGGAGCTGGCCGAGGCGCAGCGGATCCACGACGAGCAGCGCGACGTCGACCGGCGCATCGCCGAGGCGTCGGTCGAGCTGTTCCCGGCGCGCGGGAACGTGCTCACGCACTGCAACACCGGCCCGATCGCGACCGGCGGCGACGGCACCGCGCTGGGCTGCTTCATTGCGGCGCACCGCGCCGGCAAGGCGCTGCACATTTTCGTCGACGAGACGCGCCCGCTGCTGCAGGGCGCGCGCCTGACGATGTTCGAGCTGCGCGAGGCCGGCGTCCCGGCGACGCTGATCGTCGACAGCGCCGCGGCGATCACGCTGCAGCGCAAAGCAGTGCGCGCCGTCGTCGTCGGCGCCGACCGCATCGCGCGCAACGGCGACACCGCGAACAAGATCGGCACGTACGGCGTCGCGATCGCCGCCGCGCACCACGGCATTCCGTTCTACGTCGCCGCGCCGCGCTCGACGTTCGATTTCGCGCTCGCGTCGGGTGATGAGATTCCGATCGAGGAGCGCGCCGCCGACGAGGTTCGCATTGCGGAGGACGATCCCGTCTACAATCCCGCTTTCGACGTGACGCCGGGCCGCTTGATCACCGGCTTCATCACCGAGTACGGCGTCGTGCGCGCGCCGTACGAGGACGCGATCGCCGATCTGCAGCACCGTCCGCGCATTCCGCTGCCCGTCGCGTGAAGTTCTACGATTTTCTCGACAAGGAACCGAAGATCGACGGCCTCGTCATCATCGAGGGCGAGGACGCGATCCTCGCGCAGCGCGCGCTCGACGCGGTGCTCGACCGGCTGCTGCCGGAAGAGATGCGCGCGCTGAACTGCGACGTGTTGGACGGACCGGAAAGCGAGTCGATCGGGCGCGCCGCGGGCGACGCGGTCAACGCGATGCCGTTTCTGGCCGAGCGGCGCGTGGTCGTCGTGCGCAACTGCCAGCGCTTGCGTGCGCAGCCGCGCCGCGATCTGTGGGCGGTCGCGGAAAACGTGCCGGCCGGCAACACGCTGGTGCTCGAAGATCTGTTTTCACCGGCAAAGAAGACGAAGCCCGAGCCGTACGGCCAGCTCGCGGGCCGCAAGGCGCTGCGCATCGACACCACGCCGAACGCCGACGTGCGCGAGCGCTTCGTGCGCGAGACGCTGGCGAAACTCGGCGCGAAAGCGCAGCCGCGCGTCGTGACGATCCTGGCCGAGAGCGACGCCGACACCGGGTCGATCCGGAACGACCTCGAGAAGCTCGCGCTCGGCGGGAAGACGATCACCGTAGCCGACCTGGAGCGCGAGAGCCTCAGCGTCGAGGACCCGAAGGCCTGGCAGTACGCGGCCGCCGTGGTCGAGGGCCGCACCGCCGAGGCCCTCGCGATCGCCTTCGAGCTGTTCGCGAACGACCCGCGCGGGGCGGGGGTGCCGCTGGCCAGCGCGCTGGCGACTGATTTCGCGCTGCTCTGGGAGCTCGCGCGCCCCGGCGGGGGCGAGCTCCCGGCGCGGCACCGCTGGCGGGAGCGGGCGCTGCGGCCGATCGCGCGGCGGATCGGCGAGCGCCGCGCGAAGTACGGCTATGAGGCCGCGGTGCGCGGCTTCGAGGCGGTCGTGACGGGCCGGATCGACGATCCGCGGGCCATGATCGAATTGTTAACGGCAGATTTAGGCGGGCGGCTCGCTCAGGCGCGCTGACGGAGCGGAGGATTCGCTTTCTCCGGAATCCAACGTCGCGTTCGACCGGCGGCCGCTTTTATGCGATTCCCCGCGTCGTCGCTCGCCATCGGCTCCCTGAGAGGTCACTCCACGCATGCGTAGCCTCCTCGCCCGCCTAGCCGTCCTGGGCGCATTCGCCGTGACGCTGTCCGCCTGCTCGAACGGAAACGGCACCTCGCTGCCGTTCGCGAACGCCCCGAACGGCGCCGGAGGAACGTCGGGCACGTTCCAGAGCGGTTCCAACGGCCAGATGCTGCTGCGTTTCCTCGACGGTTCGCCAGACAGTTTCCCGGTATCGCCCGGGTCAGCGACGAAAACGACGACGGTCGATGTTTGCATCGACAACCAGCCGTTCGGCCTCACCGGCGGCGTCGCGACGTACGGCAAGTTCGCGACGGGGGGTACCGCGATCGGGAGCCTGTTCGAGGTGAGCGGCGGCATCCCGCACGTGATCTCGGTCTTCCCTGACACCGGCGCCGCCAATGCCGGACTGGAATGCGCGACCGCACCCGGACCCTATTTCGGATCTCCGGCGATCGCGACCGCGACGCTGGCTCCGGGCAACAACGTCCGCTGGACCATCGTCCTCGGCGGAACGTCGGCAAGCGGAACCCTGGGGCTCTACATCTACGGCGAGCCGACGTTCCCGGTGCCGCCGTCCGGGTTCCTCGCGATCTCGCACAATGCCGCGCCGGCGTTCAGCGCCGCTCGGGTTCCGCCGAATCCCAAGAGCGTCGGCTTCGGCATCTGCACGACGACCGTGACGCCATGCGCCGTCGCGGTCGGATTGACCGGCGCCAACAACGTACCCGCGCCGGTGCGCGCGACGAACAACCCCAGCTCCACGGTAAACGGCAACGTGCAATCGGCTCTCGGCAGCATCCCCGCCGGCTTCTACGACGGCGCCGGTGTGACGGCCGGAAGTGCTGTGCCGATCACGTCGATTTCCGCGCCAGCCCCGATCGTAGGCCAGCCCTATGTGGTCCAATTGTACGCGTATGATGCTCCGGCCGGCGGTTTGAATCTTATCGGTATCGTCGAAGCCACTCAGGGTTACGGATTCTGACCAGGGTCGAAACTGGGCGAGAAGGGGCCACGGAATCGTGGTCTCTTCTCATATTGAGCCCTCTACGGCGTAGCCTGAAAAATTTCGAATACTAACTCCACTTGTGCGATCCCATACTGCTTGCTTGGGCTTCCCCCAACGTTCCCCGCGACATCACATCCAGGAAAGTCAGCAAACCAGCCGATGAAGTCGGTCGGCGATACGTTCGGAACAGAATACGTGAATGACTCGACAGCGCCTACTCTCTGCGTTGCTACTGACTCAGACATATCGAGAAGTGTCGTCTGTTGCGGCCAAGTCGTCGGTTCAGTAGTCGGGTTCCCCCCGGTCGGACCGAACGAAACGCGATTCATGGTGATGTATTTTGACGGCTCTCCGAAGCCGGGCGGAGGATTTACCGGCCCGCCGATTCCGGCAGGCGACCAACGAACCTGATCCGCCGGTATAGTTCCGAAAGCGGAATACGGTAAACACGCCGTTGTGACGCTCTGTATTGCGTCGATTTGGAAAAGGAGTTCGTGATTTGAATCTGTGGGCAGCGTTGCCGGCTGCAACGTGTATGGAATGCCAAGGTCGATGTAGTTAATGCTATCGAGATAATAACACATCGGCGGATCACCCGAACAGGACTCATTCGGGATGACGAACTTCGAAAATTGATATGCCGTTCGGTTGACGATGCGGCTGTAGCACTTGCCGTTCGCGACGAGATCGCATGTCGGTGGAGTCGGCGTCGGTGCCGGCGACGCTGCAACCGAGACCGACACGGACACCGTCGCCGCATCTGTAGTCGCTCCGGCGACTGACGACACGTCTGCTTGCATCACGACCGTGCAGGTTCCGGCGGAGATGCCGTTCAGCGTGAACGTCGTGCCGGACGGCTGCGAGCCTTGCGGCGAGGCCGTACAAATCCCGCTGGTGGTTTGTTGTATCGCCACCGGCACCGAGGCCGGTGTGCCGATCGGCGCGCTGCCGGGATTGCTCAGCGTCGCTTGGGCGGTGAAGGAGTTGGTTCCGCCGACGCTCATTGTCGGCGATGCCACCGATACGCTGACGTGATATCGCGCGCCGGCGCTCGGCGTCGGAGTCGGCGTGCAGCCGCTGGGGATCGCGGTGAAATTCGGCGGGCAGCTCGGCGAGGACGACGGCGCGGTCGGCAGGGCCGCCGGCGCGCACGACGCTGCGCACGGTGTCGGAAGCGGCGCGATCGTCGCCGAGGGCCAGATTGTCAGCGTTGCCGGCCCGGTTGCCGCGAGCGGCGTGCGGCACGGGACGAAGCGGTCGGCGGAGCCGCCGTTCACGTGGATGACGAAATGAAACGCGCCTTTCGCGGGACAGCCGATCTCGCTCGATGCGGTGTTCGCGCCGATGCGGTAATCGGAGCGCCCGCCGAGCGCGCCGTTCACGTGCAGCACGAAAGCAAAGGGCGGTTTGCCGAGCGATTCCACTTCTTCGATCACCGCGTGCGTGTACAGCGGTGGCAGCGTCGTCGCGACGGGCGTTCCGTTCGCGGTTCCGGCGTAGACGCGCACTTCCGTGCCGTCGCCGTACGCGTCGGGGACGAACGCGATCGTCGCGCCTTGCACTTGGTGCGAGATCGTGCGCGCGCTGTCGAGCAGGTGGTCGAACTCCGTCGCCGCCGCCGCGACCCCGAACGAGCGGGACGCCAGCGAGAGGCCGACGCCGGCCACGGCGGTCGTCGCGATGATCCCGACCGCGACGACGACCTCGATCAGCGTGAAGCCTCGCTCGCGGGCGCGCATCCGTTCCATTGCCGGGATCGGTGCCGCGCTCGGCGGCCTTTCAGTCGTCCGAGCGAGCGGAGGTCCTTCCTGCCTCCCCGACCTTTCTCGTCGAGGCCGATCCATTTTCGTCCGCGAAGCCGACCGCGAACCGTGAACGACACCACCTACACCTCGCCGTTCTCGTGGCGCTACGGCCGCCCGTCGCTGCGCGAGCTGTTCTCCGAACGCGAGCGCCGCAAGCTGTGGCGGGCGGTGTGGGTCGCGCTCGCCGAGGCGCAGCAAGCCGCCGGGCTCGTCACCCAAGCCGAAATCGACGATCTGCGCGCGCACGCCGAGGACATCGACTTGGCCGCGGCGCTCGCGGTCGAGCGCGAGATCGGCCACGATCTGATGGCGGAGATCCGCGTCTACGCGCGGCAGGCGACCGTCGGCGGCGGAAAGATTCATCTCGGCGCAACGTCGATGGACGTCGAGGACAACGTCGAGACGTTCCGGATGCGGCTCGCGCTCGAGCGCATCATTGCAGCGCTCGACGACCTGCTGCGCTCGTTCGCGGACCGCATCGAGCGCTATGCCGAGCTCGTCTGCATGGGCTACACGCACTTGCAGCCCGCCGAGCCGACGACGCTCGGCTACCGGCTCGCGGTCTACGCACAAGATTTGCTGATCGATCGCGCGTCGCTGCTGGCCGCGCGCGAGCAGCTGACCGCCAAGGGCATTCGGGGCGCGGTCGGGACGTCGGCGTCGTACACGCGCTTGTTCGAAGGGACGCCGAGCACGCCGCAGGAGCAAGAGAACGGCGTGCTCGCGCGGTTCGGTCTGAGCGCGCGCGACGTCGCCACGCAGACCTATCCGCGCAAGCTCGACTACTTGCTGCTCTCGGCGCTGGCGGGGCTCGGCGCGTCGCTTGCGAAGTTCGCGTTCGACGTGCGCATCCTCGCCAGCCCCGGCTTCGGCGATCTCGCCGAGCCGTTCGGCGCGAAGCAGGTCGGCTCGAGCGCGATGCCCTTCAAGCGCAATCCGGTGATGGCCGAGCGCATCGACTCGCTCGCGCGACTGCTCCCGGCGTACGCGGACGTCGCCTGGCAGAACGCCGCCGGCAATCTGCTCGAGCGCACGCTCGACGACAGCGCGAACCGCCGCACGATCCTGCCCGAAGCGCTGCTCTGCAGCGACGAGATCCTCGCGCTGGCGAAGAAGATCGTCGACGGGCTGCGCGTCGACGAGCGCCGCATCGCCGAAAACCTGCGCACCTACGGCCCGTTCGCGGGCACCGAAGCGATTCTGATGGAAGCGGCGAAGCGCGGCGGCGACCGCCAGGAGCTGCACGAGGTGATTCGCCAGAGTGCGATGCGCGCGCACGACGCGCTGGCCGCGGGCGAGCTGAACCCGCTCGCGCGGCTGCTCGCCGACGACGATCGCATCGCGCGCTGGGTCGATCCGGCCGAGGTGCGCGAGCGGCTCGATCCGAGCGGGCACGTCGGCGACGCACCGCAGCGCGCGCGCCGCTTGGCGCAGCGGATTCGCGACACCGTCGCTACGGCGGAGAAGAACGATGCGTAAGGGACACGAGATCGCGCGCGGCAAGACCAAGATCCTGTACGAGCACGAAGGCCAGCCCGACGTGCTCGTGGTGAAGCAACAGGACGGGATCACCGCGCGCGACGGCGAGCGGCGCGACGTGATCGAAGGGAAAGGCCGCATTGCCGCGCAGACGACCGCGCGCGTCTTCCGGCTGCTGAACCTGTGCGGGCTGCCGACGCACTACCTGAACGGCGGCGAGGACGACGACGACAACGAGATGCTCGTCCGCCGCGCGCAGATGATCCCGCTCGAGGTCGTCGTGCGCGGCGTCGCGGCGGGCTCGCTGGTGAAGCGCCGGCCGGGGATCCAGCGCGGCGCGCTGCTCGTCCCGCGGCTGATCGAGTTCTTCCTGAAAGACGACGCCAACCACGATCCGCAGATCGACGTCGACGCGATCGTCGCGCAGGGCATCGCGACGGCCAACGAGGTCGGAACGATGCAGGAGCTCGCGCGGATCACCTACGAGATTCTCGGGCACGCTTGGCGCCGGCGCGACGCCCTGCTGGTCGACCTGAAGATCGAGTTCGGCCGGTTGGCGAGCGGCGAAGGGAAAGGCCAGCTCGTCATCGCCGACGTGATCGACAACGATTCGTGGCGCGTGTGGCCGCAGGGCCGCGAAGAGCTGATGCTCGACAAGCAGCTCTACCGCAACCTCGAGGTCGTCACGCCGGCCGATCTGGCGCAGATTCGCGGCAACTACGAGCGCGTCGCCGAGATCGTCGGCACGTTTCCGCAGATGCAGCCCGGGATGGTGGCGTTGATCGCCGACGGTCCGGAGCACGTCCCGACGATCGATCTGATCGGGCGCGCGCTGGGGGCGTTCGGTCTGCCGGCGGTTCGGCACGTCGCCTCCGTCGCGCGCACGCCGGGCTACGCGCTGCAGCTGGTCTCGCAGCTCGAAGCGACGTTCACGCGGCTGATCTTCGTGGCGATCGGGCCGGCGACGAGCGCGCTTCCCGCGCTGATCGACAACGCCAGCGCGAACCCGATCGTCGTGGTCGACGTCGCCGATCCGCGGGCCGACGACGTCGCGCGCGCGGCCGCGAAGGCGTTCGCGCTCGACGACACCGTGGTGTTCGGGCGCGTGCTGCTGCTGCAGGCGAACGCGCGCAGCGCCGTGCTGAGCGCCGACGCGCAGCTCAATCAGCCTCCCCCGCCGCTGCCGCCGGGCACCGCACGTGCCTGAGACGGCGGTCGTGCTCGACGACGCCGTCGCGCGCGGCCGCCGGCTGGGCCTCGCGCTCTCCGACGACGAGCTGCGGCGGATCGCCGAGCACCTCGGGCGCGTCCCGAGCGACACCGAGCTGTTCGCGTTCGACGCGCAGTGGAGCGAGCATTGCTCGTACAAGTCCTCGCGCGAGCATCTCAAAAAGCTTCCGACCGAAGGACCGAGCGTGCTGCTCGGCGTCGGCGAGGACGCCGGGATCGTGCGGCTCGGCGAGTGGAACGGCGAGACGTACGGGATCGTCGTCGCGCACGAGTCGCACAACCATCCTTCGCAGGTCGTGCCGTTCGAAGGCGCGGCGACCGGAATCGGCGGGATCGTGCGCGACGTGCTGTGCATGGGCGCCGAGGTGATCGGCATCGCCGACCCGCTGCGGTTCGGGCGGCTCGAGAACGAGCACTGCCGGTACGTCGCCCAGCAGGTCGTCGACGGGATCGCCGCCTACGGCAACGCGATCGGCGTCCCGAACGTCGGCGGCGACGTTTTCTTCGACGAGTCGTTCGACGACAACGTGCTGGTCAACGTGGTCGCGCTCGGGCTGGTCAAAGAGAAGGACATCATCCACTCGCGCGCGCCGCAGGGCAGCGTGGGCTGGGACATCGTGCTCGTCGGAAAGGCGACGGACCGGAGCGGTTTCGGCGGCGCGTCGTTCTCCTCGCTGACGCTCGACGAGGACGACGCCGATCAGAACAAGGGCGCCGTTCAAGTCCCCGATCCGTTCCTGAAGAACGTCCTCATGCGCGCGACGTACGCCGTCTTTGCGGAGCTGCGCGCGCAGGGGAT
Organism: Candidatus Eremiobacterota bacterium; assembly: GCA_019235885.1. GTDB lineage: Bacteria > Vulcanimicrobiota > Vulcanimicrobiia > Vulcanimicrobiales > Vulcanimicrobiaceae > Vulcanimicrobium. The sequence goes on from JAFAKB010000074.1 coordinate 114,365, forward strand.
CACCGCGGGGTTCAAGGACCTCGGCGCCGGCGGCCTTGCCGGGTGCAGCGCCGAATTGTGCGCGGCGGGCGGTGTCGGCGCGGAAGTGGAGCTCGAGCGCGTCTCGACGGCGCAGCGCGATCTGCCGCCAGAAGTGATCGCGATCGGCGAGACGCAGGAACGGCTGTGCTGGATCGTGCCGCCGTCGTTCACGCCGCTGATGCTGCAAATCTACAACGACGTCTACGGCCTCCCGCGGATCGCGCGCGGCGCCTGCGCAAGCGTCATCGGCAAGGTCACCGAAACCGGCCGCTACGTCGCGCGCTATCGCGACCAAGTCGTGATGGACGTCGACTTGCCGTTCCTCACCGGCGGCGTGCGCTACCATCGCCCGTACGTGCTGCCGCGGACGCGATCCGAGACGCCCGAAGAGCGCGAAGCTGAGATGCGGCGGAAGTTCGACGGCTACGCGCGGACCTCGCCGTTCCTGCTACTCGAGAAGGTTCTCACGCATCGCGACGTCTGCTCGCGTGCGGTGATCTACCGGCGGTACGACGGCGTCGTGCGCGGTTGCACTGCGATCCCGCCCGGATATGCGGATGCGGGGGTCCTGGTGCCAATTCCCGGCGCGCCGCTCGGCGTCGCGCTCGGGCTTGGCGGAAACCCGCGTTATGGCAAGGTAGATCCGCGCCGCGCAGCCGAGCTCGCGGTCGCCGAGGCGATCGCGCAGGTCAGTGCCGTCGGTGCGACGCCGGTCGGCCTCACGGATTGTCTGAATTTTGGGGATCCGACGGTCCCCGAGCAGATGGGCGCCTTCGTCGCCGCAGTCGACGGGCTCGCGGACGCGGCGCGCACGCTGCAAGTGCCGTTCGTCTCGGGGAACGTTTCGCTCTACAACCGCTCGTCTTCCGGAAATCACGTCGCGCCGTCGCCGATCGTCGCGTGCGTCGGCACGATTTCCGACATCGCGCGCATCACGACCGGCGGCTTTAAACAGGCGGGCTCGACCATCGGACTGGTCGGCATCCCGCAGCTCGTGTACGGCGGAAGCATCATCGCAGAGGTCATGGGACTGACGACGACCGCCTTGCCGGAAGTGAGATACCCGGAGTTCGCCCGGTATTGTGCGCTCGTCCGCGAGGGCGTTGCGCGGGGGCTCGTGCTCGCGGCACGCGACGTTAGCGATGGCGGTATCCTCACCGCGATCGCGGAGATGGTGATCGGGGCCACGGATCGTTCGCTCGGCGCGGAGTTGATGCACTGGGACGCGCTCTACGACGTGGACCTCATGCTCGATGACCAGACCCCGCAGTTGGAGATGGCGATCTGGTTCGAGGAGTTTCCGGGTTTTGTTTGTGAAGTCGCCGACTGGACCGCCTTTCGTCGCCTGGGCATGGAAGTCGGCGTGATGACGCGCTACGCGGGCTCCACGATCGCGGAGCCGTTTCTACGAACCCCGTACGACCATGAAGTCAGCGTTGAACGTCTGCGTGAAGCGTGGGAAGCGCCGCTGCGCGACTTCTATGGCCCTTCGACAGGCTCAGGATGACAAGGATGAGTGCGCGGGTTGCGGTGCTTGTTTTTCCGGGGACGAACAGTGAGGATGAGACCTTGCGCGCGGTGCGAGCGGTGGGGCTCGACGGCGAGCTCGTGCATTGGTCGCAGCCTGAGAAGCTCGCGCGGTTCGGCGCGTTCATCTTGCCGGGTGGGTTCGCGTACGAGGATCGCGTCCGCGCGGGCGCCGTTGCGGCGCACGACGCGATCATGGACCCGGTGATCGAGGCGGCGCAGGCCGGCAAGTTCGTCCTCGGCATCTGCAACGGCGCGCAGATGCTCGCCGAAGCGGGGCTCGTGCCGGGGACGGGACCGTTGCGCCGGCCGACCGCGGCGTTTGCGCCGAACCGGGACGGCCGCTTTCACTCGCTGCACGTGCACGTGCGGCTAGCGGTTGCGCCCGAGCGCGTTCCGATTCTCGGTGGCATCGAACCAAACGCCGTGATCCCGGCCTGGGCGTCGCACGGTGACGGCCGCCTTGCTGCGCCCGCCGACGAGCTGGCGTGCATCGCGAACGACGGCCATCTGGCGTTCGTGTACTGCGATCGCGACGGCAACGACGTCCCGGCGCCGAACGGTTCGGCACTCGATTGCGCGGGGCTGGTGAACCGAGAAGGGAACGTGCTGGCGATCATGCCGCATCCGGAGCGCGACGCCTGGACGTACATGCACCTGGACGACGTTCCGGCGGCACGCGGCGACGCGCGCGCGGCGCTCGCGCCGTCGGGCGGGATCAAGCTGTTCGAGCACTTCGCCCGCGCGGTGCGCGGCAAGGTACCGGCATGAGCACCACGCGGACGTTTGCGATTTCGCTCACCATTCCCGACAACGAGGCGTTCACCGCGCACGAGACGCTCGGCGGCCTCGGCGTTGCCTGCGCGCGCGTGGTGCGCAGCGACATCTGGCAGTTCGACGTCGATGCCGGCGTCGCGGGCGAGGCCGGAGACTTCGCGCTGCGGATCGCCTCGATCGAGACGATCCACAACCCCAACAAGCATCGCTTGGCCGTGCGGGAGTCGGACCGGCCGGCGCCCGGCGAGGTGTGGATCGCACCGCGCGACGAAGCTCCGAGCGAACTCGTGGCGGGACGCACCATCCCGGGAGTTCGCGCCGTTCGCCGCCGCACCGCATGGCGCTTGCTCGACGATGCGGGCCGCGACGTGGCAAGCGCCGACCTCGACCGCGCGGTCGAGACGTTTCTCTGTAACCCCGCGTTTCAGGTAGCAATAAAAGCATGACGATGACCGTAGAGCCCTTGCACCAGGCCGCGGAGCGGCGCAACGACGTCGGCGAGATGTACACGATCGCGACGCTCGGCTCGCACTCGGCGCTGCAGATCCTCAAGGGCGCGCACGACGAGGGGTTCCGCACGCTCGCGATCGCGAACCGCGACACGGAGCGGCTGTACCGCTCGTTCGCGTTCGTCGACGAGGTGATCACGATCGACCGGTACAGCGACTTCATGTCGCTGGTCCCCGAGCTCGAGAAGCGCAAGATCATCATCGTCCCGCACGGCTCGTTCGTCGCCTACCTCTCGCTCGAAGAGCACAAGAAGATGCGCATCCCGTACTTCGGGAACAAGGCGGTGCTCGACTGGGAGGCGAGCCGCGAGCTGCAGCGCGACTGGCTGCTGCGGGCGGGGCTCAAGCTGCCGCGCCAGTTCAAGACCGGCGCCGAGATCGACCGCCCGGTGATCGTCAAGCTGTACGGCGCGCAAGGCGGCAAAGGCTACATGTTCCTGCGCGACGCGATGGATTTCGAGGAGCGCGCCTCGCTGCTCGCGCGGCAGAACTACATCCTGCAAGAGTACATCATCGGCGTCCCGCTCTACATCCACTACTTCTACTCGCCGCTGACCCGCAAGCTCCAGATCATGTCGATGGACCGGCGCTACGAGACGAACGTCGACTCGCTCGGCCGCATCCCCTCGCAGGCGCAGGTCGGGATGGACCTCGATCCCTCCTACGTCGTGGTCGGAAACCAGCCGATCAGCTTGCGCGAGTCGATGCTCGCCGAAGCATACCGGATGGGCGAGGACGTCGTGCGGGTGAGCCAGGAAATCTGCGGCCCCAAGGGGCTGTTCGGTGCGTTCTGCATCGAGACGATCATCACGCCCGACACCCAGTTCTACATCATGGAGATTTCGGCGCGCATCGTGGCCGGCACGAACCTCTTTATCGACGGCTCTCCCTACTCGTACCTGAACTACAGCGAGCCGATGTCGACCGGCCGCCGCATCGCCCGCGAGATCAAGAACGCGCTGCTCTCCAACTCGCTCAACGTGGTACTCGATGACTCGACGCTCATCGATGCGTAGGCTCGCCGTCGTTCTGCTCGCGGCGCTCGTGCTCGTGCTGCCGTGCGCCCCCGCGCGCGCGGCGCTCGACATCGACCCGATGCAGCTCTACCGCCAGATGAAGGCCGCCTTCGACAAAGGTGCCGCCGCAGGGTGGCACCTCGGCGATGAGCTCGACTACTTCTCGGCCGTCCTCGACGCCGGGCGCGACTTCGAGCTGCGCCGGCGCGACGATCCGGAAAACGTCGCGATCAAGGGGATCACGGTCGATCTCGCCTACCAGCTGCACTACGACCCGCTCACCAGCAACGATGCGGCGGAGTGGTACGTCCGGCTCGCGGCGGAAGCGTGGCAGAACGATGCGCAGCGCGGCGCTGCCGCGAAAGCGATCATCGCGAAGCTCGACGCCGAAGACGTCGACGTCGGGCGGCTCGCATACGACGCCGACGCCGACGCCGCGGCGCTGGCGAAAGACTATCCGGGCGACGTGCAAGCGCTGCTCGGCCAAGTCGACGCGGACCTGCGCGCCTACAACCTCACGCAGGACGTGCGCTGGCGAACGCTCGCGCTGCAGCGCGCCGCGCAGCCGACGTTTCCGATCGGCTCGGTCCCGCAGGACCTGGGCAAAGTGCTGTTCCCGATGGTCGACGCCGCGCGCAACGCGGGCCGCGGGTACTCGCCCGACGAGCGCGAAGCCGCGCGCATCGTCGCCTCGCACCGCGCGTCGGCACACGGCGGGCTGCAGATCATCGGCCACGTCGTCTCGCACAACGCGTACTTGGTGATCACCGCGCCGGCCGACGAGTACTTCGGGCACACGAAGCTTTCGCCGATCGGCCTGCGCAACGAGCTGGCGCGCATCGGGAAGTTTCTCGATGCCGGCTGGGGCGGGCGGATGACGAAGGAGACGGTGTGGGTCGTCGACTCGCTCGACGACTGGCAGCACCAGTACCCGCGCGACTACGAGCTGCCGCGGCTCTACAAGCGCGTCTACGACACGCTCGCGCGCGAGGACACCCCTGAGGCGAAGGACGCCCTCAAGCAAGTCCGCCGCACGCTGCTCGTCAACTACCCGACCTCGACCGAGGCCCGCGACTTTCTGTCGTCGTAGTCGCCTGACGTGCCGTTCGACGTAAAGGCGACCCTGGCGTCCTACGATGCGAGCCGGCTTACGCTGTGCTCGATCGGGAGCCACTCCGCGCTGGACGTCGCTTCCGGCGCGCGGGCGCAGAACCTGCGCAACCTGATCGTCACCGAGCGCGGCCGCAACGCGACCTACGACACCTACTACGCGCGCCGCGGCGACGGTCCGCCGCGCGGCTGCGTCGACGCGACGCTCGAAGTCGACAAGTTCGCCGACGTGCTCGACGAGGAGGTGCAGGAGAAATTGCGCCTCGAGAACGTCGTCTTCGTGCCGAACCGCTCGTTCGAAGTGTACCTGCACCAGCGGTACTCGTACGCGGACATCGAAGAGCGGATGCGCGTTCCGTTCTTCGGAAACCGGCGTCTGCTGCGCGCCGAAGAGCGCGACGAGGCCGAAAACCAGTACGCCCTGATGGAGCGCGCCGGCATCCGCTACCCGCGCCGGATCGCCTCGGCCGACGACATCGACACGCTGGTGATGGTGAAGGCGCCGCACGCGAAAGTCTCGTTCGAGCGCGCGTTCTTTCTGGTGCGCAGCACCGACGAGTACAACGACGCGGCGGAGCAGCTGATCGAGTCGGGGATCGTCACGGCGGACGGTTTGCGCGGCGCGGTGATCGAGGAGTTCGCGCTCGGGCCGACGATCAACCTGAACTTCTTCTGGTCCCCCGTGCTCGGCGAGCTCGAGCTGATGGGAACCGACACGCGCCGGCAGACGAACCGCGACGGGCTCATCGGCCTGCCGTACAAACAGGCGCGCGACCTCGCCGACGAGCCGGTGCGGATGGAAGAGGCCGGACACATCGCCGCGACGCTGACCGAGTCGATGCTGGAGAAGGCGTTCGATCTGGGCGAGCGGTTCGCCAAAGCGGCGCAGGCGGTCGATGGCATCGGCGTGATCGGGCCGTTCGCGCTGCAGTGCGTGATCGTCAGCGGTCCGCCGAAGGACTTCGTCGTGTACGACGTCTCGCTGCGCATCCCGGGCTCGCCGGGGACGCGCTACACCCCGTACACCGCGTACCGCTGGGGCCGCGACGTCTCGGTCGGCGAGCGCATCGCGATGGAGCTGGTGTGGGCACGCGACGCCGGCCGCCTGCCGGACGTCCTGACCTGAGCGCCGAAGCGCCCGGCGTGACCACCACCGTGCAAGCGAAGCCCGCGACCGTCGTGATTCTCGACTTCGGCTCGCAGGTCAGCCAGCTCATCGCGCGGCGCGCGCGCGAGGCCAACGTCTACTCCGAGCTGCTGCCGTACGACGCCTCGTGGGACGAGATTGCGAAGCGCGAGCCGGCGGCGATCGTGCTGAGCGGCGGGCCGGAATCGACGTTCGGCGACGACGCGCTCGACTGCGACCCGCGCGTCTATTCGAGCGGGTTGCCGCTGCTGGGAATTTGCTACGGCATGCAGCTGCTGGTGAAGCGGTTCGGCGGCGGTTTGATTCGGCTCGGACACAGCGAGTTCGGCCCGGCGCAGCTCGTGCTCGACCGCGTCGACTCGCCTCTGTTTCTCGGCGTGCCGGCGGAGTCACGCGTGTGGATGTCGCACGGCGATTCGGTCGAGCGCATCCCGCCCGGGTTCGTGCCGCTCGCGCACACCTCGAGTTCGCCGGTCGCCGCGATGGGCGACGACGCCCGCAAGATTTACGCGGTGTTGTTCCATCCGGAGGTCGTGCACACGGAAGCAGGCACCGCGATCCTGGAGAACTTCCTGCACACGATCGCCGGAATCGCACCGTCGTGGCGGATGGACTCCTGGGTCGACGACGCGATCGAAAAAGTGCGCGCGCAGGTCGGCGAGGCGAACGTGCTGTGCGCGCTATCCGGCGGGGTGGACTCCGCGGTCGCCGCAACGCTAGTCTCGCGCGCGATCGGCAAGCAGCTTACCTGCATCTACGTCGACACCGGGCTGATGCGCAAGAACGAGTCGCTCGGCGTGCTGGCCGCGTTCCGCGACGTGCTGCACCTCAACGTGATCCACGTCGACGCATCGCAGCGCTTCCTCGAACGCCTCGCCGGCATCGATGACCCCGAAGAAAAGCGCATCCGCATCGGCCACGAGTTCATCGCGATCTTCGAAGAAGAGGCGAAGAAGATCCCCGGCGTGCGGTTCTTGGTGCAAGGGACCCTGTATCCCGACGTGATCGAGTCGAAGACGCCGGGCTCGAAAGCCGGCCACAAGATCAAGTCACACCACAACGTCGGCGGTTTGCCGGAGCGGATGGCGCTGGGGCTGGTGGAGCCGCTGCGCTCGCTGTTCAAGGACGAAGTGCGCGAAGCGGGCCGCGTCCTCGGCCTGCCGAACGCGATCGTCGAGCGCCAGCCCTTCCCGGGGCCTGGTTTGGCGGTGCGCATCATCGGCGAGGTCACGCGCGAACGGCTGGACATCGTGCGCGAAGCCGACTGGATCGTCACCAGCGAGATCGACGCCGCGATCGCGCAAGGCCGGCTCTCGCCGCGCCCGTGGCAGTACTTCGCGGTGCTCACGCCGGTGCGCAGCGTCGGCGTGATGGGCGATGGCCGGACCTACGGCAACCTGGTCGGCGTCCGCGCGATCACCAGCGAAGACGGCATGACCGCCGACTGGGCCCGCCTCCCGCACGAGCTCCTCGAGCGCATCTCCGCCCGCATCGTCAACGAGATCCCCGGCATAAACCGCGTCGCCTACGACATCACGTCGAAGCCGCCAGCCACGGTCGAATGGGAGTAAAAGTCTCAGCAGGACGAGCGAGATTTTGCGAACACGCGTGAGAAGATGCTAAATGGTATCGTTGTACGTCTCAGCTTCGAGGTGGTCGAGCAGGGCCGATAGTTCTGCGGCGCGGGCGGTGCCAATGCGCTTTGCAGTTCGGGTAATAAGGCGCGGCGGGATGTCGGTGACGAACTTGCGGAGCGTTTTGAGGGCGGGCTGCACGTCGGCTTTGTCGCTGCCGGTCAGCGCCAAGATGCGCGTCGCGCCGACGACGCCGAGAAAGTCCAGCGAGTCGGCGTCGTGCAGCGCGATCGCTTCGGGGACGGTTCCGGCTTCGCTGTAGTACATGTGGCCACGCATCGCGGCTTGCACGGCGGGGAACTTGCGCATCGGAAAACCGGCCGCGCGCAACACGGCTTCGCTCGTCTCGGCCGCGCGGTCGCCGTGCTCCATTCCCGGCTTCTCGTACGGCGGAAAGGCCGCCATGTCGTGCAGCATCGCGGCGGCGAACAGCACGTCCGTATCGACCTTCAGCCCGTCGCCTTGGGCCACTTCGGTCGCCAGCTGATAGTCGCGCTCCGAATGCTGCCAGCCCCAACCGGGATGGTGAAATTTCGCGCGTACCATCTCGTAGATCGCCACTTTCCAGGGAGCGTCGAGCGCGATCCCGGTCGCGGTTTGCGTGCCGGCGCCGGTTGCGCGCATGCCGGGAACGACGAGCAGCGCGCAGGTCAGCAGCGCGGCGGAAGCAAGGCGTTTCATGGGCGCGACTTCGCCGCCCCCGGCAGGATTCCGCGGCGGCTCGGCGCACGTCGGGGGCGCTACGCATGGTCAACGCATGAGGATCCTGATCGTCGGCGGCGGTGCGCGCGAGGACGCGCTGTCGTGGCGGCTTGCGGCGTCGCCGTCGTGCGAAGCGCTGTTTCATGCGCCGGGGAACGCCGGGACGGCGGCGCGCGGGACGAACTGGCCGGACGTGAGCGCGACCGACGCGCGCACGATCGTGCGGCGCGCGCAAGGCGAGAACATCGATCTGGTCGTGCTCGGTCCGGAGACCGCCATCGCCGCGGCGGTCGGCGACAAGTGCCGCGACGCCGGGCTCGCGGTGTTCGGCCCGAACCGCAGCGCCGGGCGCCTCGAGACGAGCAAAGTGTTCGCGAAGCGTTTCATGGAGCGGCACGGGATTCCGACGGCGCGCTTTCGGGTCGTGCACAACCTCGATCAGGCGAAGCGGGCGCTCGAGGGCTGGCGCGGCGGCGCGGTGGTCAAAGCCGACGGGCTGGCGGCCGGGAAAGGGGTCGTCGTCTGCGACGACGCGGCGAGCGCGCTCGCGCTGCTGACCGAGTGGTACGGCGGCAACAAGATTCCCGGCGGCGGCCACGACGTGGTGATCGAGCAAAGGCTCGACGGCCGCGAGGTCAGCGTGTTCGCGATCGGCGACGGGCGCGCGATGGTTCCGTTCGCGGCGGCGTGCGACTACAAGCGCGCCGGCGACGACGATAAAGGCCCGAACACCGGCGGGATGGGCGCGTACTCGCCGCCGGCCGGATTCCCCGACGACCTGGTCGACGTCGTGCGCGCGCGCGTCGTCGCACCGGCGCTGCGCGGTTTGCTCGCCGAAGGCGAGGACTACCGCGGCGTGCTGTACTGCGGGTTGATGTGGACCGCGAACGGACCGTACGTGATCGAGTTCAACGCGCGCTTCGGCGATCCGGAGACGCAGGTGCTCATGCCGCGCGCCGGCGGAGACTTCGCGCGGTACCTGCGCTCGGCCGCCGACGGCGCGCTGGAGATCGATGCCGCCACGTGGTCGAACGACGCGTGCGCCGGCGTCGTGCTGGCGACCTCGCGCTATCCGTACGAGAACACGAAGATATCCGGACTCCCTGCGGAGCTTGGTCTTCCCGATGGTGCGGTCGCGTTTTGGGGGACGTCGGCGCGCGAGCCGGACGGTACCGTCTCCTCGCCCGGCGGCCGCGTGCTGACCGTCAGCGCGCGCGGCCAGACGATCGAAGACGCGCGCGCGCGCGCGTACGACGCGATCGCGGCGCTGAAGAAACGCTTTCCGCCCGGCACGCCGCTCGCGTACCGCTCCGACATCGCGCGGCTGTGACCGCGCTGCGCGAGCTCGCGTCGCGTCCCGCGCGCACCATCTTGACGGTCGCCGGGATCGCGATCGGGATCCTGGCGCTGACCGTCGTCGGCTCGCTCGCGGAGCGCTTGCACCAGATCGTCGCGCGCTCGACCGCGCTGAACGGCAACGTGGTCTTCGCAACGATTCGGCGTTCCGCGTTGATCGCGCCGGACGCGCGCCGCACGATCGAGTCGGCGTACCGCAAGCTCAGCGCGCTCGACGGCGTGCGCGCCGCGGTGCCCGAGGTGATCCTGCCGTACGAAAGCGGCAGCGCGAACGCGCGGTTCGGGCCTCCCTCGCTGGTGTTCGGCTTTCCCGACGACGCGCGCGCGGTGCGCGGCGACTTCTTCGTCATCGCGCGCGGGCGCGCGGCGGCGCGCGGGGAGCGGCGCGTCGCGCTGATCGGCCCCGATTTCGCCGCCGCCGAGCACGTCGGGCTCGGCGACGTGATCGCGCTGCAGGGCAACTCGTTCGTCGTCGTCGGCCAGCTCGACAAGACGTACACGATCTTCGACGCCGCGGTCATCGTGCCGCTCACCGATGCGCAGGACTTGCTGCGCCAGGACGTGCCGCCCTCGAGCGATCCGCTGCCGCCGAATCCGGTCTCGGCGTTCTTCGTCCTCGCCAAGCCGGGCGCGGACGTCGGGCTGCTGGCGCGGCGGATCGGCTTGATCGACGGGCTCTCGGCACGCGATCCGCAGGAGGTCGCAAACGCGGTGCGCTCGACGCTCGGCATCTTCGACGCGATCGTGTTCGGCGCGGCGCTCGTCGCGCTGCTGATCGGGGCGTTCTCCGTCGTCAACACGATGACGATCGCGGTCACCGAGCGGACCCGCGAGATCGGGATTCGCAAGGCGATCGGCGCAACCGACGCCGACGTTTTGCTGACGTTCGTCGGTGAGGCGGCGACGATCGGCGCGCTCGGCGGCTTGGCCGGAATCGTTCTCGGGCTCGTCGTCGTCGGCGCGATCGACGCGCGCAGCGCTGCCGGCGGCAACCTGCAGCTCTTCGCGATCTCGCCGCGCGTCGCGCTGGGCGCGTTTGCGTTCGCCGTCGCGCTGAGCGCGCTCGCCGGGTTCGTGCCGGCGCTCGCCGCGGCGCGGCTGCTTCCTACCGTCGCGCTGCGCCGCGCATGATGCAGGCACGCGAGCCTGATGCCGACACCACGGAAACGATCGTCGACGTGCGCGACGTGGTCAAGATTCACGCGCCCGGAACGCCGACCGAAGTGCGTGCGCTCGACGGCGTCACGTTTGCCGTCCGCGCGGGCGAGTACGTCGCGATCGTCGGCGAGAGCGGGAGCGGAAAGACGACGCTGATGCACGTCCTGGGCGGACTCGACCGGCCGACCTCGGGCGACGTCGTCGTCGAGGGCCGTTCGCTCGCGCGCACCTCGCGCCGGCAGCTGGCCGCGATCCGCGCCCGCGCAATCGGCTTCGTCTTTCAAGGCTTCAATTTGCTGCCGAACCTGGACGCGCGCGAGAACGTCGCGCTCGCCGCGCGCTACGCGCGCCGCGGTGGCAACGAGGCCGCCTCGCGCGCCGAGCGCGTGCTGCGTGAGGTCGGCCTGGGAGACCGCATGCACCACCGTCCCTCGGCGCTCTCCGGCGGACAGCAGCAGCGCGTCGCGATCGCGCGCGCGCTGGTCAACGAGCCCGCATTGCTGCTCGCCGACGAGCCGACCGGCGAGCTCGACTCGCGCACGGCCGAGACGGTCCTGGAGCTGCTGAGCGCGCTGAACGCGCGCGGGCAGACGCTGCTCGTCGTGACCCACAGCGAAGCCGTCTACCGCCGCGCGCGGCGGGTGATCCGGCTCGCCGACGGCAAGATCGTCGCGGACGATGCGGCGTAGCGCGCTCCTCGCGTCGCTTGCCGTTCTGGCCGCGTGCGCACGCCGTCCCGCCGCCGCGCCGCAGGCGCGCCCGACGCCGGGTCGGCCGGTGCGAATCGTCGCGCTCGGCGACTCGCTCGCGTTCGGTACCGGCGCCTCCGCGCCGCGCAAAGGCTTCGTTTTTCAAGCCTTTCTGCTCGTTCTCGAGCGGCATCCTGGCAGCCGGATCGATAATTACGCGATCCCGGGTTCGGTAGCGGCCGACGTGTTGCGCGTGCAGGTGCCGCGGCTGGCACACGCGCGCGCCGACGCGATCGTCGTTTGTGCCGGCGGCAACGACGTCGTGCACCGCAACCCGCCGGCCGCGTTCGCGGCGACGTACGCGCGCTTGGTCGCGCGCGTGCGCGCATTGCAGCCGCGCGCTGCGATCGTGTGCTGCGGCATCCCCGACGTCGGCTTGAGCCCGCTCTTCACCGGCGCCGACCACGACGAGGTTGCCGGACTCTCGCGCACCGACGACGCCGCCGTCCGCGCGATCGCGCTCCGCAACGGTGCTGCGTTCGCCGACTTGTACGCGGTGACACGTCCGCACGGCTCGATCATCCGCTACCTCTCCGACGACCGCTTCCACCCCTCCGACGCCGGTCACGCGGCCCTAGCCGCGGTGCTCGTGCCCGTGCTGCTGCGCGCGCTGCGCTAAACGCCGAGCGTCTTGCGGCCGGCGGTGTTCGGCGTGAGGTAGACGCGCTCGTGCGCGTAGTCCAAGCCGACGGTGAAGTTCTTCAGGAGCTGTTGGCCCATCACCCCGTCGACGTCGTTCGAGTACGTCTGCTGCCCGATCACCCGGTTCCCGATCACGCTGCGAAAGTCGAAGCCGCCGATCACCAGGTGGCGCACGACGACGAGCTTGGTCGCGAACAGCCCGCCGACGCCGGAGAGCGTCGTCCCGCCGGGGAAGACCGGCACGTCGACGTCGGGGACCGCATCCGGATTGCGGCGCGTGAAATAGTCGAAGATCAAGAAGTTTCCTTCACCGCCGGTGTCGAGCATGAAGCGCTCGGCGAGCGTGCCGTCGAGCGTGACGGTCGCCAGCGGGACGCCCCGGCCCAGCCGGATCTCGAGCGCTCGCGTGAGCGGATCGTTCGGCGGCGCGTAGCTGGCAGCGGGGACGGCGGTCACGCGCTCGTGCTCGTAGTCGATCGTCACGCCGAGCTGCGCCAGGAAGTCGAAGCCCAGGACGCCGGCGACCTTCACGCGCGGCGTGCGCGCGAAGTTTAGCGGAATGATCCCCGCCGCGACGTCGCGCAGCACCAGCGGCCCCACCCGCATCTCCGGCACGATCGTCCGCGCGAAGGTCGTGCGCGCCGCGACGACGTGCGAGTGCTCGCCGTACGCTTTCAGCCCGAGCGCGCGCACGAGCTCGGTGTCGAGCACGATCCCGGAGGCGCCGCTGTCGAGGATGAAGTCGGCGCCGCGCCCGCCCACCGTCACGCGCACGAAGATGTGGCGGCCGAACGACGCCGGCAAAGCGACCGGCGCCGTGCCGTCCGGAAAGGTGACCAGCGTGCGGCGGCTGGGCGGCCGCGCCAGCTCCGCTTCGCTCACCGGACCCGGAGCGTATTCGGTCACGCGCGCGTCGCTGGTCGTCTGCTCGGCGGCGTCGATCACGTGCCAACGGTGCGCGAACACGCGTCCTTGATCGTCGCGCACGTCGTCATAGGTCGTCGTCACCGTCCCCGTCGCGCCGATCCGCTCGTGCCGCAGCACGTGCCACGTCGCCGCGTCGATGTAGTCCTTGCGCCCCCAGCCCTTCGCGTTCAGCGACGCGACGATCAGCGCCCCGTCCGGGCTCCGGCTGACGGTCGTCGCGAGCCGCTCCGGCAGCGCGTTCCCCGGATCGTCGGTGTCGTCGACCGTGATGCCGTTTTCGGTCTGGCGCCAGTGCTTGCCGCCGACGGCGCCGCTCTCGGCATGAAACGGCCCGCTCTCGTCGATCGTCCGCACGTCATCGCCGCGCACCAGCTCGCGCACCGTCGTCGTCGTCCCGTCCGACGAGGTGATCTGCACGGTTTCGCGATACGCGTTCGGCGCGTGCTCGGCGGCCCGCACGTTCGCGCGAATCGTAGTGGCGGGCGGCAGCTCGTCGGCGGCGCGAACGGCGCCCGGCGCGGCGATGAGCAGCGCCGCGGCAAGCGACGCCGCGAGAGCCGCTGCGCGCTTCACGGCGCGGCGGTCGGCGCCGGTGACGGTTTCGCGGCCGGCGGCGGCGCGCTCGGCGCGGGTGCCGGCGTCGTCTTGCGCGTGCGCGAGTTCGGCACGAGCACGACGCGCGAGTTCGCGTAGTCGAGGTACACGTCGAACACGTTCAGCGCCCAGGCGCCGACGAGGCCGTCGGCCTCCTCGCCTTCGAACGCCTGCTGATTGCCGGTCATGACGAACGCCAGCCAATCCGGAAACTGCACCTGGCCGATGTGCAGCTTCTGGATCAGCACCGGCCGCATCAGAAGCCGGCCGCCGACGCCGTTGGCGGACACGATGTTGAAGGTGCGGCTCAGGATCTTCTTCGGGCTGTGATCCTCGACCGCGGCGGGGTGCTTGCTGGCGAAGCCGGAGAACACGACGACGTCGTCCGCACCGGTGTCCAGCACGAACCGGTCTCCGAACGCGTCGTTCACCGTCATCCCGATCATGGGAACGTTGTCGTCGAGCGCCGCGTCGAGCACGAACGCGTTCTCGGGCACGTGAAACGACTCGCTCGGGATCGCGTCGACCGTTCCGTGAACGTAGTCGATCTTCACGACGCAGCCGGCGATGAAGTCGTAGCCGAGCAGCCCCACGACGCGCGTGCGCTCGTCGTTCTCGAACGAGAACGGCAGCGCTTCGACGATCACGTCGTTCATCGTGACTTGCCCGATCTCGATTTTCGGCACGACGGCGTACCCGCTGGTGAAGGATCCCGCGACGGTCGTGCTCCAGCGCCCGTACCGCTTCAGGTTCAGCTCGCGCACGACGTCGCGGTTGAGGACAATGCTGCTCGAGCCTGAGTCGAGCTGAAAGTCGAGCCCGCGGCCGTTCACCGTCAGCCGCACGATGATCCGGCCCCACGGGTCGACGCGGGCGGGCAGCCGCACCGACGAGACGCCGGCCGGCATGACCACCGGCAGCCGGCGGCTGCCCGGAATCGCCAGTTCCGCGTCTTGGACCGGCGTTCCGATCTGCAGGCTCGTCGTCGTCCACACTTTGTCGTTCTCGGGATGCCCGTCGCTCAGCGTTATGCGGAACGGCAGCGACACGCCGTTCTGCGTGCGGTAGTCTTCGTACGTCGTGACGACCAGCTTGCCGAGATACGCCGTCTCGCGGCGCACGAGATAGAACGAGGTCGCGTCGTAGAACCGCCGCTCCTCGCGGCCGTCGGCCGGCGCGACGCGCACGACGTAGACGTCGGCCGGCGCACGCAGCCGCCCGAGCAGCTTCACGTCGTCGCCCGGATCGGGTTTGTCGAGCGCGCGCACGTTGGCTTCGGCGCGCTTGTGGATGCCGCGCTTGAGCAGCGTGTAGCCGTTCTCGTTCGTCTCCCAGAGCTGGTCCTTGTAGCGTCCTTCGGCGGTGAGAAACGGGCCCATCGTCATGTCGATCCGGTAGTCGTCGCCGCGCCACACCTCGCGCTCCGTGCCGTCGAGCCCGCCGTCGTGGAAGACGTACGCCACGCGCAGCGTGCGCGCGCTCTCGTCCTCGATCCGTCCTTCGGCGCGCTTCGAGGCGTCGAGGACGTCCTTCAAGGTCGTGGACGTCGTTTCGTACGCCGTCGGCCACGCGCGCGGATCGGGCGCGGGCGCCTTCGCGGGCGCGGCGGCGAACGAAGCCGGCGCAACGACAGCGAGCTGCGCGGACAGGAAAAGCAGCGCCGCCGAAAGGCGCCACAGCCGAGTCGCCATGCGCCGACGTTCCGCGCCCCGGGCAGGACGCCTTTAGAGCAGCGCCAGCTGTGCGCCCGAGCGGTCGCGTGGAAGCGAACGATGCCGCTCAAAATGCGTCGCGCGGCAGGCGGCATGGAAGCGCTGCGCGACCTCGCGGACGTAGGGCGACTCGGCGTAGCGGCCGCGGCGGAAGATCCGCTGGTAGCGCTCGATCAGCTCCGGACGCGAGGCCGCCAGGAAGGCGAAGTACGCGTCGCGCGTGATGGCGCCGAGGTTCAGCGCGCTGTGCCAGACGTGCGAGGCGCCCGCCTCCGCCGCCGCGCGCACCACCGCCGCCAGCGAATCGGCGCCATCGGTCAGCTCGGGCAGCACCGGCGCGACGGCGACTCCGACCCGTACGCCGGCGTCGGCGAGCGCGCGCACCGCGCGCAGGCGCTGGCGCGGCGGCGCGACCGTCGGCTCGATCTGGCGCGCGAGCGCTTCGTCGAGCGTCGCGATGCTGACTGCGACGCCGACCTCGGCGCGCCTTGCGCACTCCGCGAGCAGGTCGAGATCGCGCACGATCAGCGGCGAGCGCGTCGTGACGTGGAACGGCGCGCGCGCGTCGCGCAATACCGCGAGCACGCCGCGCATCAAGCGATACCGTCCTTCCAGCGCTTGATACGGATCGGTCGCCGTGCCGATCGCGATCTCTTCGCCGCGGTACGCGCGCGAGGCCAAGTCGGCGCGCAGCACGGTCGCGACGTTCAGCTTGACGGTGAGCTGCGAGCCCCACTGCGCCACCCCGTCGAGCTCGCGGTACGCGTGCGTCCCGCGCGCATAGCAGAAGACGCACTGATGAATGCAGCCGGTGAACGGGTTCAGCGACCAAGTGAACCCCATCCCGCGCACGCGGTTGAGCGCGCTCTTCGCCGCTGTCTCCCCGACTCGGATCTCTCCTGGCCGCCGCGCGACCGGTAGCCCAGTCATCGAACATATGTTCGGAATGCCGAAGGCAGCCCCTCCGGACTCGGAGCCACCGAAGCAACAGCGCTTAGGTACACAGGTCTGTCTACCGGGCGTTCCGCAGCGTGCAGTCATGGAACGCAAATCGCAGCTCGGCTGGGTGCTCGCCGCGGGCGCGCTCGTCATGTCCGCGGCGCTCGGCATCCGGCAGACCTTCGGGCTCTTTCTGCCGCCGATCGGCGCGGCGCACGCCGTCTCGCTGCCGCTCCTCGCCTTCGCGCTGGCGCTGCAGAACCTGATGTGGGGGATCGGACAGCCGTTCGCGGGCGCGCTCTCCGACCGCTACGGCCCGGGGCGCGTGGTGGCCGCCGGAGCGCTGCTCTACGCCGTCGGCCTGGCCGGGGTCGCGCTGTACCCGGGGACGCCGAGCGTGCTGCTCGGCTTCGGCATCCTGATCGGGCTTGGCCAGAGCGGGATGACGTTCGCCGTCGTCATCTCGGCGGTGAGCCGAGCGGCTTCGGACGCGCAGCGCGCGACCGCCGTCGCGCTCGCGGCGGCGGGCGGCTCGCTCGGGCAAGTGGCGCTCGTCCCGGTCGCGCAGTCGGTGATCGGCTTCGGCGGCTGGCAGCGCGCGCTGGTCGTCCTCGCGCTCGTCGTGATCGTCGCCGCGCCGCTCGGCTTCGTCCTCTCGCGCGGACGCGCGCCCGGTGCGAACGCAGCGGCGGCGCCCTCGAGCGCGTCGTGGCCGGCGATCTGGCGCGCGCTGCGCGATCCGAACTATTTGTTCGTGACGGCCGGCTTCTTCGCGTGCGGGTTCCAGCTGGCGTTCATCACGATCCACCTACCGACGTACTTGAGCATGTGCCACATCGGCGCGAACGTCAGCGCCGCGTCGCTCGCGACGATCGGTTTCTTCAACATCGTCGGCAGCTTCGGCTTCGGCAAGCTGATGGACCGCTATGCGCCGCAGTATCTGCTCGCGGTGCTGTACTCGATCCGCGCGACGGCCGCCCTCGCGTTCATCGCGAGCCCGCCGACCGCGGTGACGACGCTCGCGTTCGCCGTCGTGATGGGACTGACGTGGCTCGGCACCGTCCCGCTGACGAACGGCGTCGTGGCGCGATTGTTCGGCCTCGGCAACCTGGGCGCGCTCTTCGGCGTCGCGTTCCTGAGCCACCAAGTCGGCGCGTTCCTCGGCGCCTGGCTCGGCGGCGTCTCGCTGCAGCTGACGGGCTCGTACCAAACGCTGTGGGTCGCGACGGTCGTCGTCGGCTTCACCGCCGCCGCGCTGAACCTCCCGATTCGCTACCGCGCGCCGGAACCGGTCGCCGCATGAGCCGCGCGGAAAGCCTGGCGGTCGCGGTCGTCTTCGCCGCAGGGCTCGCATCAACAATGTTTGCCGCGCGCGCCGGCAACGGCACGCCGATCGCGTTCGACGGCACGGTGCGCGCCCGCCACGTCCCCGCCGTAACGCTGATCGACGACCGCGGTGCCCCGCTGCGCCTCAACGCACCGGCTCACGGCGCGATCATCGTCCTCGGCTACACGCGCTGCACGGACCAGTGCCCGCTCACGCTCGCAAAAGTCGCGGCCGCCTTGCGCCCATTCGACGCGCGCACCCGCCCGCAAGCGGTCCTCGTCACCGTCGACCCCGCGCATGACGATCCCGCCAAACTGCACGACTTTCTCGGCGCATGGAACAACGCGATCACCGGCGCGACCGGCGAGCCCGCGACGCTCGCGAAACTCTACCTCGCGCTAGGCGCCGGCGACGGCCGTTCGTCGCCGCGCGATCACGACACGCGCGTATTCGTGATCGACCGCAACGGCGACGTCCGCAACGAGCTCGCCCCCAACGTCTCTCCGACGACGATCGCTTCAGCAGCCCGTTCGCTGACCGGTTCGGATTAGTTGCCGGTGTGGGCATCCGGTTAATCGAGATTTTAGGCGCATTTGCGCCTGCGAGATGCCGTTTGCGGTTTTTTGGCTGTGGAGGCCAGGCGATTCGCGGTTTCGCCGGCTGCCTCTGCACTCCGCGGAATCAAAGCTCTGTATGCTTCGAAGAATCGGTCGCGCTGAGCCGGCTTATTCCGTGGAACGAGCGCGGGCACGAAGTCGTAGCCCAATGCTTCAGCAATCATAACAAGTCGCGCCAGAGTCGCCTTTCTCAAACCGCCGTGGAGGTCTCGCGAAATTTGAGGCGGCTTCGCATCGAGACGCCTGGCTAGTTCCGCGGCGCTAATATGCTGAGCTGCCATAATTGACTGTACGATTTGTTCGATGTCGGCGGCCTTGGTGAGTTCCTCGATACGTGCTGCCCGGCCAGGGTCACGCATGGTACGTTCAAGAAGCGTCGTTCCGCCTCTCTTCTTTCGTGCCTCAATTGCGCTCATAATACGTACCGTCTTTCACTGTGCTCAGATAGAATTCCCGACTCTTAATTGTTTGCTTTACCACGCGATCGCCGGCCTTATCGCGCTGCTGGCTCTCTTTAAGGTAGTGTTTGCACACGATCCAAGTCGGCCCACTTTCTTCACGAAACGCCGTGAAGCGGTGTTTCCCTGCCTTGATCGCCACCACCAATGGATCTGCGTGTTCCTGGTTGACTCGTGACTGTGCGGGCCGGCTGCCGGGCTCGACGTTGCCCCAATGACGAACACTCGCTAAAAAGTCGTCCTGACTACTTGCGGGCAGGGAGTCATAGGCGTCTAACCCCGGCATGCTGCCGTTGGCGTCCCAAAACCACTCGAAGCTCCGGTAAGGCCCGTCGTGAATTGAAAGATCCGCCTCCGTTCGGGTCCGATTTGCCACGCAATGATAGTAACATATATGTTAATGGACTGCAAGGCGGGGTGCGGGCGCTTCGGGAAGTTGCCCGACCGCCACGCGCTCAGTATCTCATCGCAATTGCCGAACTCCATCCGGCGCCACGGCGCGCTGGGCATACGTCGACGCCATCGTCCTCGTTTTTCGACATCGTTACCGTGGTCCGCCAGCCCGCTAAAAGCCCGTCCACGTTGATAAGTTCGCCACCGACAAGTGGCGCTCTCTCGTCGGGACTGGCGAGTTTTCGCCAGCCCGAGAGCGGTCGTCCCAGGTTTCCTCGGATTGTCGGAGAGATGCCTTGGTACTTTCGCCGGAGCTTCGGGCGGGGTCCAGTCCGTCTGAACTTATCGCGTCGCGGCGTAGGAGTATCCGTCGGCATGCGCGGATTCCGGTTCGGCACGGGTCCGCGAGGTGCGTACGTTCGTGCCGGCCGCGGCGGCTTTTATTATCAGCAATATTTCGCGCGGCGCGACCAGATGCTGCGGCACGCCGTCGGCGTCGTCGCCTCGTCCGATTTCACGGCCGCCCACTGAGCCGATCCTTCTCGGCACGCCGGTGGAGTTTGTCGGCGAGAGTGATACGTCGCCTGACAGTTACATCGCGGAAATAAATCGGCGAAGAGCTGCTTTTCGTTGGAGCACCTTGATCTTCGTCGTTGCGTCATTATTCCTTGCGATCCTCGCGAGCACGGGCGTTCGGAACCTATGGTACGTACTTCCAATGGTGGCCCTCATCGCAGGGTTTTCGCTGCGACATCGTGAGAGCCGCGATCGTGCGATTATCCTGACCTACGAGCTTGAAGGTGACGAGGCGAAGAAGTATGAGTTCATGTGCGAAGCGTTTCGTACGGCGAACGCGTCGGCAATGATATGGCGCGTCGCCACGGAGCTTGCCGTCGAAGCGCGTCGGCATGGAGAGCAACGAACCTCATAACGCGGACGCCAACGCGAATCGGGTTCGGCGCCGGCGCGGAAATCCGCACGAACGTCACGCCTCCGGTACTTCCCCTGAGATCCGCAAAGTTATTTTTCTTGCCCGACGAGATCGTTCTGCTAACGCGACCTCGCGTGTCGGCGATCCCGTACAGCGAGCTACGCCTTGCGGTGAACGAGATTAATTTCCGCGAGAGCGGTCCGGTGCCGGCTGATGCGACGCTCGTCGGAACGACGTGGCTATTTGTCAACAAAAATGGATCGCCCGATCGTCGGTTTCGCAACAACCGGCAAATTCCAGTCGTAGCATATTCCGAGTTGACAGTGCAGCACTCGGCGTTCGCGTTCGTGTTACAGTTCTCTAAGCGGCAGGTTGCGGCTCGCGTCGCCGCGACGCTAAAGTTACTCGGTGAAGCGTAAGTGCGCGACCCGGCCGACTGATGTTGCGTCGTCGATTGCTTCGGCGCTGCGCTGGCTGACCGTCGGATTAGTTACCCGTGCGGACGAAGGTGTCCCAGTACCAGACGCCCCAGACGCCCATCAGGCAGGACCAGGCGATCAGCCCGATGAGCCAGCCCGGTGTTTTTGCGCGGTCGCGCAGGGCCATCGCCATCAGGACCAGCGCGAACGGTTCGAAGTCGAGCGCGTGGCGCATGCCGAACTGCACCCAGCCGTTCAGGTAGTAGAACATCGACGGCGCCACGACCAGCAGGATGGTGATCCACAGCGCCCAGGTGACGCGATTGCGCGGCGCCAGGAACGCGAAGACGAGCGCGGGGCTGGTGAACGTCAGCGCGATCCCTTTCGTGTCGATCTTGAAGATCGGCCAGAGCGCTTGCTGGCGCCATTCGACCACCACCGGGCCCTGGAAGAGATACGACCAAAACTCGTACGGAAAGTACGAGAGCCGGAACGGGCTGCCTTCGGGCTGGCCCCACGGGTCTTGGCGGTAGAACATCGTGTACCCGATGTCGCGCCAGGTTCCGTACTGCGCGACGTTGCGCGCAATCCACAGCGAAAAGCCGAGCAGCACCACGCCGGCGTAATCGATCAGCCGCCGTCTGCGCTCTTCGGTCGTCGCGTCGTTCCACAGCAAGAACGCGTATAGCGGGAGCGCCATGACCATCGTGAAGCGCGACCCGAACGCGAGCACCGCCCAGATCGCAAGCGCCCAGCCGCGCTTCTTCCCGAACGCTTCGTCGAGCGCGAGGAACGTGAACGCCACCGCCGAGGTGTGGCTGATGAACCACACGTCGCCGAGCATCGAGCACCACCACAGGTCGGTCCCCGCGAACAAGAAGATGATCAGCAGCGCCGTGCGCGGCTCGTTCAAACCAAGCCGCCGCAGCAGTCGCCACGCCGCCACCAGCGCGATCAGGCACAACACGATCGCTTCGAACGTCTGGTTCGCGTCGAGGTGGTGAACGGCGGTCTGCGGGATCGCGAGCAGTCCGGGCACCGGCCCTTCAATGATCCAGTTGCGGCCGTTGTACGCGAGCGAGTCGATCGTCGTGTCGTGGCGGTCGACCCAGAGATGGCCGTGCAGGATCGCGTCGGCCAGCAGCACATCGTTGTTGTACGGCGTCGACCGGCCGTGGTACGAGACGCCGAGCGCCACCAGGATCGCCAGGATGAGCGCTGCCGTGACCGGGTGCGAAAAGGGAAGCCGGCGCAAAGCGGTCCGCATACCGGCGCGTCCGTTCGGCCGAATGCAACTCTGGCCCCGCCGCGCGGATAGAAGGGAAGGCGATGTACCAGCCACGCTCGCCCTACGGCCGCCCGGTCTACGGGGCTTCCTACGCACCCGCCGTCAGCACCCCGGGCCTCCTGGGCCAGGTGCTGGGGATCACCGGCGCCGGCTTCGTCATCACCGCGGCGGCGGCGTACGTCTTCCGCGGGGTTCCGTACGGCGCGGGCTTGATCGCCCTGATCGCCGGTTTCATCCTGCTCTTCGTCATGGGCGCGGTTCGCAACAACCAGCCGATCGCGCTGCTGCTGTTCTACGCGTTCACGTTCCTCGAAGGGATCGGGATCGCGCCGGTGGTCAACCGCTACGCGACCGCGATCGGCCCCGACGTCGTCGTCAACGCCGCCGCGACGACCGGTTTCGGGATGCTCGTGCTGGGCGGCGTCGCGTTCGTTTTCTCCGTCGACTGGCGGCGGTTCAGCGGGCTCGCGTTCGGCTTGCTGATCGCGCTGATCGTCGTCGGCATCATCTCTGCGTTCACCCGGTTTATCCACCCCGACGTCTACTCGTGGATGGTGCTCGGCGTCTTCACGCTGCTCACGCTGATCGACTTCAGCCGCATCCGCGCGGGCGGCGGCGGCGCGACGCCGGTCGAGCTCGCGATCGCGATCTACCTCGACGCGATCAACATCTTCCTCGCCTTGCTCGAGCTCTTCGGCTCGCGCTCCCGCCGCGACTGAACCGAAACCGGAACGCCGCTGCCGCGGCGGGCTGAATCGGCCGACCCACGGCGAAGACTAGGGTCAATGGCGCGGGCGTACGACGAGGAAGCGGTCCAGCCGGCCGGCGACGTCCTGCACGAGGCGTGCGGGATCACGGGAATCTACTCGCCGGGCGACGACGTCGCCCGGCTCGCTTATTTCGGGCTCTACGCGCTGCAGCACAGGGGCCAGGAGAGCGCCGGGCTGGCCGTCGGCGACGGGGTCGCGATCGACAGCCACCGCGAGATGGGCCTGATCACCGGCGTCTTCGACGAGGAGATCCTCGGGCGGCTGCGCGGCAGCGTCGCGATCGGCCACACGCGCTATTCGACGACCGGCAGCTCGGCCGTCGTCAACGCGCAGCCGTTCGTCGAAGCCTCGAACCTCGGGCCGTTCGCCTTCGCGCACAACGGCAACCTCACCAACACCGACGAGCTCGCCGCGCTGCTCCCGGAAAACGTCCGCCTCACCGCAACGTCCGACTCGGAGATTCTCGCGAAGACGATAGCGCTCGCGAGCGGCTCGACCTGGAGCGAGAAGATCAAAGCCGCGATGCGGATCGCCGAAGGCGCGTACTCCGTCGTGCTGCTCACCGCCGACGCGGTGTACGGGTTCCGCGATCCGTGGGGCGTGCGGCCGCTGTGCGTCGGCACGTACGGCGACCGCGGCTACATGATCGCCTCTGAGTCGTGCGCGCTCGCGACCGTCGGCGCGCACTACTTGCGCGAGATCGAAGCCGGCGAAGTGGTCTGCGTCGACCGGCGCGGAATTCGCAGCGAGCACACCGAGGTGCGCAAGCCGGCCTCGTTGTGCATGTTCGAGTACATCTACTTCGCGCGCCCCGACAGCGTGCTCAGCGGCCGTTCGATCTACATGGCGCGCTACGAGATGGGGCGCGCGCTCGCGCGCGAGCACGCGGCCGACGCCGACGTGGTGATGGCGATCCCCGACAGCGCGATTCCCGGCGGGATCGGCTACGCCGCCGAGAGCGGGCTGCCGTACGTCGAGGGGCTCATCAAGAACCGCTACATCGGGCGCACCTTCATCAGCCCCGACCAGAAGCTGCGCAGCCAGGGCGTGCAGCTCAAGTTCAATCCGATCGTCGAGAACCTGCGCGGGCAGCGCGTCGTCGTCGTCGACGACTCGATCGTGCGCGGCACGACGACGCCGCGCATCGTCAAGCTGCTGCGCGACGCCGGTGCGCGCGAAGTTCATTTGCGCATCACCTCGCCGCCGATCCAGCATCCCTGCTATCTCGGCGTCGACATGGCGACTTACGCCGAGCTGATCGCCGCGAACCTGACCGTGCCCGAGATCTGCGAGCGCATCGGCGCCGATTCGCTCGGCTTCTTGAGCATCGAGAGCCTGGTCGAGTCGACCAGCCGCGACCGCCGCGACTTCTGCCTGGGCTGTCTGAACGGAAAGTACCCGAGCCGGCCGGGCTACTCGCACGGCGGCCTCCAGGCGGACCGCCAGCCGGCGCTCAAGGCCTGAATCCGGCGGTCGGCTCTGCCGACAACCGAAGCATGACGCTTTCCGCGCTGCGCGTTTTCGCGCGGCAGGTTCACTTCATCGAAGACGGCGCGACGGTCGTCGAGCGCGCGGTCGAGGTCGTCCAGGGCGCGACCGGCGCGGCGTGGGTCGGCGCGTACACGGCCAGTCCGGACGGCTCGCTGATGCTGGCCGCGGCGGCCGGCGAGGTCCCGTTCGGGTCGCCCGAGGCCGTCGACGTCGACGATCCGATGCTGGTCGCGCTGCGCGCGGAGCGCGGGCCGGTCGACGCTCCCGAGGACTCGGTCCTTCCGGGGACGCTGGCGCTGCCGTTCATGGCCGCCGGCCGCGTCACGGGGCTGCTCGCCGTCGGCGCGCCGCGCCGCCCGTACGCCGCGGACTACCGCGAGACGCTGCGCTCGGTCGCGTTCAACGTCGGCCTAGCGCTGGAAGTCCTCCAGGTGCGCGGGCTGCGGGCGCAGGTCGAGGAGTGGCGCGAGCGCACCGAATGGGCCGAGCAGGAGCTGGCGACGCTCCACCGGCTGCTGGACCGCATGCAACACGGCCCGCGCGAGGCGCAGCCGCTCTAAGCCGCGCGGCGGCGCCGCACGCCGTCAGGGCGTGCCGGGCTCGGATGCGGCCGGTGGATCGCTCGCCGGAAACGACTCCGCGACCGCTTCGTCGTAGGCGTCGAGCCCCATATCTTCACCGCGGGCGAGGTTGTACTCGCTCGGGCGGTCGGGATCGCTCGGATCGCCGACCGGGGCGCCGGGATCTTGCTGCGGTTGATCCGGGTCGGGGACGACCGGCTCTTGCGGGTTCATCGCCTGCCTGTCGTACCCCGACGCCGGGCGCTCACACTGCGGCCGCTGCGGCCGGCTTGGCGACGGCGCCGTTCGTCGGGACGCCGTTCTTCGCGAGGTCTTCGACGATGTTCACGAACGCGCGGACCGGCGTTCCGGTCGGGCCTTTCGCCATGAACGACGATTCGCCGTCGAGGTACGCGGTGCCGGCGACGTCGAGGTGAATCCACGGCTTGTCGTCGACGAAGTGCTTGAGGAACGTGCCCGCCGTCTCGGCACCGGCAGGACGTCCGCCGGTGTTCTTCAGATCGGCGATGTCGCTCTTGATCTGCTGGTCGTAGTCCGGGAAGAGCGGCAGGCGCCAGTAGCGCTCGCCGACGTCCGCCACGACGCTGAGAAAGCGCTCCGCGAACGCGTCGTCGTTCGACATTACGCCGCTCGCAGCGTGGCCGAGCGCGATCACGCACGCGCCGGTCAGCGTCGCGGCGTCGACGATCTTCGTCGCGCCGAGCTCGCGCGCGTAGCACAGCGCGTCGGCGAGAATCAAACGGCCTTCGGCGTCGGTGTTGATCACCTCGATCGTCTTGCCGTTCATCGCGCGCAGGATGTCGCCCGGCTTCATCGCGCGGTGTCCCGGCAAGTTCTCCGACGAGGGAACCAGCCCGATCACGTTGAGCTTCGGGCGCAGCTTGCCGATCGCCCACAGCGCGGCGATCACGCCGGCGCCGCCCGACATGTCGTACTTCATCTCGTGCATGTTCTCGGCCGGCTTGATCGAGATGCCGCCGGAGTCGAACGTCAGGCCTTTGCCGACCAGCGCGAGCGTCTCGCTCGAGGACGGATCGCCTTTGTACGTCATCACGCTGAGCGTGGCGGGCTCGTCGGAGCCGCGCGAGACGCCGAGCAGCGAGCCCATCCCGAGCTTGAACATCCGCGCTTCGTCGAGCACGTCGAACTCGAGGCCGGCGTCGGCGGCGAGCTCCTTCGCGCGGTTCGCGAGATGCGTCGGCGTCATGTCGTTCGCCGGCGTGAGCGCCATCTTGCGCGCCGCGTTGACCGCTTCGCCGAGAATCGTGCCGCGCTGTACGCCGCTCTCGACCGCTTGCCGATCGTACGAGCCGGTGAGGATCGTGACGTCGGTCGTGACGACGGGCTTGTCGGGCTCGGTGCGGTAGAGCGTCGTGTCGAGCGTCGCGGCGATCGCGCCTTCGGCTGCGAACGACGCGCCGAGCGCGGCTTCGACGCCGGCGGGGAGCGCGATCGCGAGCGTCGTCGCGCCGCGCTTGCCGAGATGGCGGACCGCGGTGCCCGCGTACTTCGCGAGCGCGGCGGGGGTGAGCTTCTCGCGCTCGCCGAGCCCGACGGCCAGGACGCGCTTGAACGGCGCGCCGGGCGCGTGGATCAGCGCCGTCTCGTTCGGCTTGCCGGTGAGCTCGCCGCTCGCGAGCACGCCGGCGAGCTCGCCGCCGAGGACCTTGTCGACCTCGGCTGCGACGCCGTCGACGCCGCCGTTCGCGAAGACCGGAACGACGAGCGCGCCGGTCGCGACCGACGTCGCAGCGTCGTTCGAGACGTGGACCTGCATGGATTCCTCCGGATGGACAGAAGCGGTCGAACCGACCGTGATGGACAACCTGTTTGCGATTATGCGCGTTGCGCTTGAGGCCCTGTGAGCGACGCGTACGCCAAGGCCGGCGTCGACATCGCGGCGGGAAATCTGGCAGTTCAGCGGTACCGCGACGTGACGGCTGCTTGGACGCATCCGGATCAGCTCGGCTCGCTCGGTGGGTTCAGCGGGCTTTTCCGGCTCCCCGGTGACCCCAAGCGCGCCCTCGTCGGCTCGACCGACGGCGTCGGCACCAAGATCCTCATCGCCGCCGCGCTGCGCCGCTACGACTCGGTCGGCGCCGACCTCGTGAACCACTGCGTGAACGACATCCTGGTGACGGGTGCCGATCCGTTGTTCTTCCTCGACTACCTGGCGGTCGGGAAGCTCGATCCGGAGGTGGCGGCGGAAGTCGTCGCCGGCGTTCACCGCGCGTGCCGCGCGAACGGCTGCGCGCTGCTCGGCGGGGAGACGGCCGAGATGCCGGGCGTCTACCGGCCCGATCACTTCGACCTCGCCGGAACGATCGTCGGCATCGTCGGCTTGGACGAGGTTCCGGACCCGAACCGCGTCAACCCCGGCGACGCGATCGTCGGGCTGCCCGCGCTCGGCTTGCACACGAACGGCTACACGCTGGCGCGCGCGCTGATCGCGGAAGACGAGTACCTCGCGCCGTTCGGCGAGACGACGTTCGCGGACGCATTGCTGGCGCCGCACCCGTCGTATCTTGAACCGGTGCGCGCGATCCGCAAGGCCGCCGGCGTGAAATCGATGGCGCACATTACCGGCGGCGGATTGCTCGAGAACGTGCCGCGCACGCTGCCCGATCACGCGACCGCGGTCTTCGAGCAGACGCGCTGGAACGTGCCGCCGATCATGGCCGAGCTGGTGAAGCGCGGCAACCTCGAACACGACGAGCGCTACCGCACGCTGAACATGGGCGTCGGCTACACGCTGATCGTCTCGATGATGGAGGTCGACAAAGCGCTCCGCGCCGCGCCGGGCGCGCGCGTCGTCGGCTTCGTGCAGCCGCGGCGCGACGGCGACCCGCGCGTCGTCGTTCGTCCCGCGCGCAGCTGACGCGGTGCCGGTCAACCTGCTGGCGGCGCTCGGCGAGGAGCGGTTCGGCCTCGCCGCGCTCGCGCGCGCGCACGACACCGCGGCGCGCGCGGGCTACGTGCTGCGCCGCATCGACGGATCCGACGACCAGCTCGCCGCGTGGATCGACTTTCATTTCCCCGGTTCGTGGTGGTCGTACGAAGCCGGCGCGGGGAGCGCGTGGATCGGTGAGCGCGACGGGCGGATCGCCGGATTTGCGGCGTTCGGCGCGCGCGGGTTGAAGTTTCGCTGGCTGCGCGCGTGGCGCGAACGCGCGGACGCCGGCGTGTTCGGACCGTTCGGCATTGCGGAAGCGCATCGCGGCAGCGGCCTCGGCGACGCGCTGCTCACGGCGGCGCTCTGCGGCTTGCGCGAGTCGGGGTATCGATTCGCGCTGATCCCCGCGGTCGGCGGCGATGCGCTGATCGCGATGTACGCGCACCGTACCGGCGCGACGGTGGCCGAAGAGATTTCGTACGAGACGGAGCGGTTTCGTGCGGTGATTCTGGCCTCTGGTGCTGGGACGAACGCGCGCAACGTCCTGGAGCGCGTGCGTGCGGGCGCGCTGTCTCTCGACGTTGCCGCGGTGATCGCGAACGACGCGCGGGCCGGCGCGCTCGACGCGGCGCGCGAGCACGGCGTCGAGGCGTCGGCCGTGGTATGGGAGCGCGCGCGAGAGACGCGTGCGGCGTACGACGCGCGGCTGATCGGCGCGGTCGCAAGCGCGCGGCCGCAGCTCGTGCTGTTGCTGGGCTGGATGCATCTGCTCCCGCCGGCGTTTCTGGCGCGCTTCCCGGAGACGCTCAACCTGCATCCTTCGTTTCTGCCGCTCGATCCGGCCGTCGACGAAGTCCTCGCGCCCGACGACACCGTGATCCCGGCGCTGCGCGGCGCGCACGCGCTGCGCGACGCGCTGCGCGCCGGCGTGCCGTGGACCGGCGCCAGCGTCCACTACGTCACCGAGGCGACGGACCGCGGCGCCGTGCTGGTCCGCATCCCGCTGCCGGTCGGCGAGGCGACGACGCCCGAAGCGCTCCGCGAGCGCGTCCGGCCGGCCGAATTCCTGGCCGTCGAGGCAGCGATTCGCCGCTGGAGCTTCGAACGATAGAAACATGGTGATGGACCGAGCGCCGAACCATCGTGCCGTGCTTGTATGGCCGTTGCGAGGTCGAATCGGGGGCCCCGCGCGCAGCGTGGGGGGCGCGGGTTCCGACGAGTCGGAACCCACGAACGAAGTTCGTCGCCGCTTCGCGGCGGGGTGCTTTGCACCCGAGCTTGGAGCGGAGCGCCGTTAGAATGGAAGACGACGGGCTGATGCGGTTGGCGGTCCCGGTCGGGCCGGAGGACCACGTGCGCGGGCCGGCGAGCGCGCCGGTGACGCTGGTCGAGTACGGCGACTTCGAGTGCCCGTACTGCGGCGTCGCATATCCTGTGGTCAAACAGCTGGAGAAGAAGTACGCCGGCAAGCTGCGGGTGGTGTTCCGGAGCTTTCCGCTCGAGCAGCACCCGCATGCGCAGAAAGCCGCCGAAGCCGGCGAGTTCGCCGCCGACCACGGCAAGTTCTGGGAGCTGCACGACCTGCTCTACGAGCACCAGCGCGCGCTCGATGAGCGCCACCTGCTGGGCTACGCGGAGACGCTCGGCCTCGAGGCCGGCGCGCTCGAGACGGCGTTGCGCGAGGAGACGTATGCGCCGATCGTCGCGGAGACGAAAGAGGGCGGCGAAGAGAGCGGGATCCCCGGAACGCCGGCGTTCTTTCTGAACGGCGTGCTCTTCGAAGACGAGCCGACGCCGGAAAACCTCTCGCACGCCGTCGACTATCTGCTGGAACACGGCACCTTTGCGTGAGCTGAGCGAGCCCGCGGCGGTATCCGAATCGCGCGTCGTCCTGGCCCGGGTCAGGCGCGCCGACGCCGACGAGCTGATCGCGCTGAACCGTGAGAGCGTCGACTATCACGAGCCGTGGGAGACCGCGTTCAAGGACCGCGCACATTTTGACCGCTGGTTCGAGCGCAGCATCACGGGCCGGCACGTCTCGCTGATCGCGCGCGAGCGCGCGACGAACGAGGTCGTCGGCGTGATCAACTTCAACGACGTCGTCATGGGCGCGCTGCGCGGCGCGTACTGCGGCTACTGGGGCTATCCGCGCACCGGCCGCCGCGGCTTGATGACCGAAGCGCTCCGCGCGGCGGTCCGCTTCGGCTTCGAAGAGCTCGGTCTGCACCGCATCGAAGCGAACATTCAGCCGGGCAACGCACGCTCGCTCGCCCTCGCCCGCCGCGCGGGGTTCACCAAGGAAGGCTTCTCGCCGCGCTACCTTTTCCTGAGCGGCGCGTGGCGCGATCACGAACGCTGGGCGATCCTCGCCGAGGATACGGAGGCGTTCTGACCCGGCGAGCACTTGTTTCGCTGAATCGGGAACATTTTGGCAGTACGGGCACCTCTTACGGGATATGATTCGACACGAGAGGACCGCCCACGCGCGCGGCCGGTTTAAGGCGCTGGTTGCGTCGGTCGTGCTTGCCGTCGTCGCGCTCGGCGCGGCGGCGGGTGCAGGCGCGAAGATCAACGACGGCGTGCACGTCTGGCTTTCAGGAGGCCGTGTCGCCGCGGAGTTCCACTCGGGGGTGCTGTTGCGCTGGCCGATGGCCGCCGATCTGCGCGCGGTCGCCGCGCATGCGACGTTTCCCGTCGTCTTCCCGGCCGGGATACCCGGCGGCAGCCGGACGGATCTGGTAACCGCCGCGCCGCTCGATCGCCCGAGTTTTATTGTGGTATTCTTCCACCACGGCGCTCGTTTCAAAGAAGGGTTCGCGTTGCTCGATCCGGCCGTCGTTTCGACGACCGACGCGTTGCCGAACGCTGCGACACAGATCGGGGCCAAAGCGAGCATAAGCTGGCGGCAAGGCGGCGAGATCATCGCCGTCCCGAGCGACGTCTCGGCGGCCGACCTCGCTCGGATCAAAGCCGCAACCGCCCGCCTTTCGCCGGCCCAGAGCCTGGCCGCGATCGAGGCGGCGGCGCCGTCGTTGCGTGTCATCGGCGTGACCGTTCGGCTCGAGATCGCCGAACGGTACGCCAGGTCCGACGGCCGCAGCGTCTTGGTCGGCGAGCAGTATCTCCCAACCGTATTACGTCTTGCGAGCGCTTCGAAGCCGCTTCTCGACAACCGCGTCGTCCGCTTTCGCAACTTCCGTCCCGTCAATCAGCGCATCATCCGCACAACGGACGAGCCGATCACCGAGATTGCGGTGCCTGCTGCGGGCGTCCGCGCGATCGCGGCGGTGTTGCGCGCGCCCGAGAACCGCACCGGCTGCCGCTGCGAGATCGTCTTCGATCCGCTCGACAGCGGAACGTACCAAATGTGGAAGATTCCGCTCGCTCCCTCGGGCAAAGTCACAAAGTACGTCGTCAACGCCTTGGCGTTCGCGGTGCGCGCGGAATGATAGCTTAGAACAGGCTGAGACGGACGTCGTGATTGTCCCCGTCCGAACGGGCACAACGCCAGCATGCGCAGCATAATTCTAGGACCAGCACTCGCTCTCTCGCTGGCAGCGACGGCGATCGCGCCGGCGCTCGCACAGGCAGTGCCCTCCGGTTCCTACCAGCAATCATGTCAGAACATCCGGATGCGCGGCGGACTTCTCACCGCGCGCTGCACCGGCCCGAACGGTCTCGTCCGCACGAGCATCGATCCGCGGACCTGTCGCGGCGGTGACATCGCGAACAACAACGGCCAGCTGGTGTGCAACGGCGGGACCAGCTACGGCAACGGCTACGGGAACGGTTACGGAAACGGAAACGGCCGCCATCACCATCGCGACAACGGCTACGGCAACGATGGTTATAACAGCGGTTACGGTCGAGGCGGCCGGTATGGCAACGGCAACGGCAACGGCTACGGAAACGTGCCGAGCGGTTCGTACCAGCAGAGCTGCACGAACGCCGTCATGCGCGGCGGGATCCTAACCGCCACGTGCCCCGGCAACGGCGGCTCGATGACGACCTCGATCGATCCGCGCAGCTGTCGCGGCGGCGACATCGCGAACGTCAACGGCCGGCTGCAGTGCCGCTAAGGCGCATCACGCGCTGAACCGCGGCTAGACGAACGACAGGTTGGGATCGGCGACCAGCGTGCGCGCATCAACGCACGCTGCGTCGCCGCGCCGTTCCGCAGCCGCCGCGATCATTGCGGCATTGTCGGTGCAGAACCGTGGCTCCGGAACGAACGCCGGAATACGGCGGCGCCGGCCGAGCGCGACGAACGCCGACTGCAGCGCGCTGTTCGCGGCGACGCCGCCGCTGAGCACGAGCGCGCGGTACTCGCGTGCGTCGAGCGCGCGCTCCACCCGGTCGATCAGCACATCCACGACCGCCGCCTGGAACGACGCGGCGACGTCCTCACGGCGCGCGTTCTTGCCCGCGTCGGAGTCGAGGAAGTAGCGCACCGACGTTTTCAGTCCGGAAAAGCTCAGGTCGAGCGTCCCCGGATCCGGACGGTGGCGCGGGAAGGCGATCGCTTTGGGATCGCCGTCGCGCGCGAGCGCGTCGAGCGCAGGCCCGCCCGGGAACGGAAGGTCGAGCAGACGCGCCGTCTTGTCGTACGCTTCGCCGGCCGCGTCGTCGCGCGTCTTGCCGATGATGCGCAAGTTTGTCGGGGAATGCACCTCGACGAGCTGCGAGTGGCCGCCGGAAACGAGCAGCGCCAGGAACGGGTACGGCGGCGGTTCGTCGCGCTCGATGAATGCGGCGAAGATGTGACCGTGCAGATGGTTGACCGCATAGAGCGGAAGCCCGGTCGCAAAGGCGAGCGCTTTCGCCGCCGCGACGCCGACGACGAGGCTGCCGATCAAGCCCGGCCCGGCGGTCACCGCGATCCCGTCGAGCTCGCGCAGCTCGACGTTCGCGCGGGTGAGCGCGTCGTCGACCGCGGCGGAGAGGAGTGCGGCGTGGCGGCGGGAGGCGATCTCGGGGACGATCCCGCCGTACTTCGCGTGGAACGC
>JAFAKB010000075.1 GCA_019235885.1 Candidatus Eremiobacterota bacterium
GATGTGGTCGCCGAGCGCACCGCGGATCACGAGGTCCTCGTCGAGCGCCGAGATCGCCTGACGCAGTGACTTAGGGAGCGTGCGGATGCCGTGCTCGGTGCGATACCGCTCGCCCAGCTCGTACGTCGAGCCGGTGAAAGGGTCGCCGGGCAGCGAGCGCGAGCGGATTCCGTCGGCGATCGCTTCGATCAGCACCGCCGAGGCCAGATAGGGGTTGCACGATGCGTCGGGACTGCGGACTTCGAGCAGCGGCGGCTCGCCGTCGAACGCGGGCGGCACGCGCACCAGCGCGTTCGCGCTGCGGTGCGACCACACGGTGTAGACCGGCGCGTCCCAGGCGGCGACGAGCCGCTTGTACGAGTTCACCGTCGGGTTGCAGATCGCGGTGAACCCCGGCGCGTGCTCGAGGAGCCCGGCGACCGCGTACAACCGCACCGCTTCGTCGACCTCGCCGAGCGCGAAGTAGACGTGCAAACCGCTTCCGGCTTGGTCTTCGAGCGGCTTCGGCATGAACGTCGCGTGCAATCCGTGCCGCTCGGCGATGCGCTTGACGACGCCGCGCACGGTGACGAGCCGGTCGGCCGTCGCCAGCACCGTTCCGGCGGCGAGGTCGAGCTCGTGCTGGCCGGCGCCGTGCTCGTGGTGCGCCGAGGAGACCGGGATCCCCATCGCCTCGAGCGCGACGCTGGTCGCCAGCCGCACTTCCTCGCCGCGGTCGCTGGCTGAGAAGTCGAAGTACGAGCCGGCGTCGGTCGTGCGCGTCGAGGGCGTGCCGTCGGCGCCCAGCGCGAAGAGATAGAACTCCACCTCGAGTCCGGCGCGCAGCGTCTGCATCACGTCGCCCGCGTCTTCGAGCACGCGCTTGAGCGTCGAGCGCGGATCGCCTTCGAACGGCATTCCGTCCGGCGTCTCGATGTCGCACAGCACGCGCGCTTCGGTCTGGCCGTCGCTCGTCCACGGCAGGACGGTGAACGTCGCCGGATCGGGGCGCAGCACCATGTCGACTTCCTCGCCGCGCACGAACCCGTCGATCGAGCCGCCGTCGAAGGTCACGTTGCCGTTCAGCGCGCGCTCGAACTGGCCGGCCGGGATCGAGACGCTCTTCTCGATCCCGAGCACGTCGACGAACGCCAGCCGCACCCAGCGCACGCCGTGCTCTTTCGCGAGCGCGAGCGCGTGCTTGCGCGCCGCCGAAGTATCTTTCACGGTGGTGAGCATCTACCCGTCGAGCGCGTCGACCGCGAGTGCCGCGCGCACGGTGAGCTGGTCGTGCGGCGAGTCGAGGTCGAGCCGGCCGATCTCGCCGATCTGGCGCAAGCGGTAGAAGACGGTGTGCCGGTGCACGTTGAGCCGCGCCGCCGCTTCCTTGATGTTCTGCCCGACGTCGAAGAAGAGCTCGAGCGTGCGCACCAATTCCGTCTGGTGCTTCTCGTCGTAGGTGCGCAGCGGGTCGAGGACGCGCGTCGCGAAGGCGCGCCAGTCTTCGCGCGTCGCGCCGGTGCGGTGCAGCAGCGGGTAGACCCCCAAGTCGTCGTACGGCATCACCCGCCCGCCGCCGAACATGCGGCGCGCGATCGTCATCGCTTCGCGCGCTTCGTCGACGCTCTGCGCGACGTGCAGCATCTCGGCGTGCCGCCCGATCCCGCCGACCACCTTCACCTCGAGCCCGGCGCGATGCATCCCGCGCGGGATCAGCGTCGCCGCGGTCCGCGCGTTCGCCGCGTCGACTTCGAGCGGTGCCGGAACCAAGAAGAAGAACCCGCCGCCGCGCTCGACGACGACGACCTCGCCGGTGCGCGTCCCCAGCGTGTCGAGGCAGACGCGGCGGATCTCGGCGTTCTTCTGCGTCGCGACGCTCTCGTCGAGCCCTTCGCCTTCGACCGCGACCGCGACGTAGCCGGGTGCGAGCGTGATCCCGCGCGCCTGCGCGTCCTCGCGCGCTTCGAGCGGGTCTTCGTACGCGCGCGCCAGCAGCCGGTCCCAGAAGCCGCGCCGCCGGCCGCGCCCGCCGCCGGCCTCGCGCGAGATCTCGATCGCGATCTGCGCGGCGGTCAGCCGGATCAGTCCGGCCCGCTCCTCGCCGAGTCGCGCCGGACCGGGGAACACCGCGAGCCAACCCAGCCGCGCCTCGCCGGCGCGGATCGGAAACGCGCGCGCCTGCGGCTCGGCGGGCGGCGCGAGCGGGACGCTCTCCTCGCCTTCGGCGTCCGTCCGAAGCAGGTCGCGCACGGAGGGCGGGATCGCGCGCTCGCCGGTGCCGGCGACGGCGAGGTGCCGCCACTGGGCATCCTCGACCAGCACCGCCGCATCGAGCGCCGCGGCCAGATGCGCGGCGAGCGCCTGCGCGCCGCCGCCGCTCGCCGCGACGCGTGCCAGCGCCTCCGCGAAGGCGAGGAGCGACTCGGAGCGGTCCCGGCGCAGCGGCCGGGCAGGGACCACGTTCTCGTTCTGCACCGGTCTGCGGGAACTTACGACGCCGTGCCGCCTATCCTGCGGCCGGAAGGAGGGCGCGGCGGACGAGCCGTAGCCCGAGTCTTCGCCATTCGCACAAGAAAGGGGAGCCCTATGACGACGTCTGTCCCTGCGCCGACCGGCGCGGCGAGCTCTCTCTGCTTGTGCGGCGCGCGCTGACCGCGCGCTAGCACGCCGCGGGCCGTAACGCCCGCACTCGTCGCGCCTCGTTCGTCCGGTTCCATCACCGCTGCACGAAAGGCACGACCTTGTACTTCGACCATCGCATCGCGTCGGACCGCGGTGCCGATTTTCTCGCGCTCGCCCCCGACGGGCGAGAAACGATCGTTCACGTTCCACCCACGCTCGCGGACCGGCCGGTCGTCGGCGACTTCGCCGCGGTCGAAGACGGACGCGTCGTCGCGCTCGCGCCGCGGCGCGGCGTGCTCGCCCGCGCGCGGCACGACCGCGGCACGGCGCCGCAGCCGATCGCGGCGAACCTCGACCTCGTCTTCGTCGTGACCGCGCCGGGCCGCGAGTTCTCGCCGCCGCGCGTCGAGCGCTATCTCGTCGCGATCGCGGCCGCAGGCGCGCGCGCCGTCGTCGTGTTGAACAAATGCGACCTGGCGCGCGATCCGGCGGCGCTCGTCGCCGAGCTGTACGGCGTGAGCGGTGCTGCGCCGGTGATCGCGATCAGCGCCGAATACGGCGAGGGCTGCGAAAGTCTCGGCGAATTCCTCGAAGCCGGAACGACGATCGCGCTCGTCGGCTCGTCGGGCGTCGGCAAGTCGACGCTGGCGAACCGGCTGCTCGGTGCCGAGCGCTTCGTCACCCGCGCGGCGCGCGCAAGCGACGGCCGCGGCGTGCACACGACCACGCGCCGCGAGCTGGTCGCGCTGCCGGGCGGCGCGTGGCTCGTCGACACGCCGGGGATGCGCGCGTCCGCGCCGTGGTCGGCGGAAGGCGACGTGCTCGACGACGTCTTCGGCGACGTCGCCGGCGCGGCCGTGCGGTGCCGGTTTCGCGACTGCGCGCACGGCGTCGAGCCGGGCTGCGCGGTGCGCGATGAAGTGGAGCCCGCGCGCTACGAGCGCTGGCGCGCGCTGCGCGCGGAGCTCGCGTATCTCGACCGGCGCGCCGATCCGGTCGCGCTCGGCGACGAGAAACGGCGCTGGAAGTCGCTGACGAAGCTAGTTCGCGCGGCG
This sequence comes from Candidatus Eremiobacterota bacterium, assembly GCA_019235885.1. Classification (GTDB taxonomy): domain Bacteria; phylum Vulcanimicrobiota; class Vulcanimicrobiia; order Vulcanimicrobiales; family Vulcanimicrobiaceae; genus Vulcanimicrobium. Next base: position 3,657 of record JAFAKB010000075.1, read on the forward strand.
TCGCGGCGTTCGCGCTGAGGTCGTCGTGCGCCGAGACGGCGCGGGCACCGCGGCGTCGACGAGCGCTTCGGCGGCCGCGAGCGCGGCGAGCGCCGGCAGGTCGACGCGGCGCTTCGTCGCGTTCGCGAGCGCGCCGTCGAACAGCACGTCGAGCTGCTCGGCGAGCAGCTCGGGCTCGCGCGCGCCGAGCTCGCGCGCGCGCTTCGCGAACCACTCGCGCCGGCGCGTCGTGAGCTCTTCGATCAAAACGCGGGCGGGATGCCTCGGGTTCGTCAGCTCGGCGGCGGCGTTGATGTACGGGCAGCCCCGGTACGCCTCGACGCGCAGCATCTCCGCCATCGCGCGAAACGCGCCGGCGATCCGCTCGCGCGGCGTTCCCTCGCGCGGGAACGTGATGTTCGGCGCCTTGCGCAGCGCCGCGGCGATCAGCTCGTCCTTCGAGCCGTAGTAGCGGTACAGCGTCCGCTTCGTGACGTCGGCTTCGGCGGCGACGCGGTCGACCCCGACGATGTGGATCCCGTCCTTGTAGAACAGCTCCGAGGCGACGGCGGCGATGTGCTCGCCGAGCGGGACGCCGTCGTGAGTCCGCACGCGTTGCATGACGGCACGTTCGCGCGCGCAGGTATACCAGCCTGTCTACCGCGAAGCGAGCGGACGTGAACTTGCTGACCGTCCACCTCTGGGTCGCCTTCGTGGTCGCCGCGCTGGCGGTGCTCGCCGTGTGGCAGCGCCTCGGACGCCGCATCACGCTGTACGTCGTGACGCTGCAGATCCTGCTCGGGATCGTGCTGATGGTGCAGGGGCTGAAGGTGCCCTGGTATCATCCGGCGCTCGCGGTCGCCGGCTGGGCCGGCTACATGGCGGCGAACGCGGTCGCGCGCCGCGAGGGCGGCCGGCGCAACGCGCTGATCCTCGCCGGCATCGCCACGCTGCTCATCCTGATCGCGTATTACGCCGGCATGGAAGCGGTGAAGCGCGGCTTCGCCGGCTAAGCGCTTACGAGCGACTGCCAGACGTAGATGAGCGCGAGGCCGCCGATCGCGACGGCGGTCGCCCAGCCGACGAGGTTGCCGAAGCGCGTGTTGACGTAGCGCCCCATCACGCGCGGGTTGTTCACGATCAGCAGCATCAGCACCAGCTCGAGCGGTAGCACCACGCCCTGCACGACCTGCGCGTAGAAGATCAGCTTCAGCAGCGACGCTTTGGGAACGAGCAGCACCAGCCCGGCGCCGAGCACCACCGCGCCCGCGAAGAGCGAGTAGAAGACCGGCGCCTCGCGGAAGCGGCGGTCGAGCGAGGCTTCGAGCCCGAACCCTTCGCAGACGATGTACGCGGTCGAGAGCGGCAGTACGGTCGCGGTGAAGATGCCGGCGTTGAGGATCCCGAACGCGAACAGCATCTCGGCGAACTTGCCGGCGAGCGGCTTGAGCGCGAGCGCGAAGTCCTGCGCTTGCGCGGTGTCGATGTTCAGCAGCGGCTTCCCGGTGTGCAGCGCGGCTTGGTAGATCGTCGCGCCGTTGGCGACGATCATGAAGCCTGCCAGCACGATCGCGAGCACCGAGCCGACCACCACGTCGAGCCGGATCGCCGGCAGGTCGCGCGCGCGCGAGCCTTTGTCGACGACCGCCGACTGCAGGAAGAACTGCATGTACGGCGAGATCGTCGTGCCGATCAACCCCACGACCGTGACCAGAAACGCGGGGTCTTTCTCGATCCTCGGCACGAAGGTGTCGCGCACGACCTGGTGCCAGTCGGGATGCGCGGAGACCGCGGACCAGATGTAGCTCAGGTAGATCAGCGAGAGCACGACGAAGACCCGCTCGACGATCTGGTTCGGCAGCCGCAGCACGAACAAGAACACGATCACCGTCGCGAGCGGAACCGCGGCGTAGCGCGAGAGGCCGAAGATCTCCGAGGCCGCGCCGATCCCGGCGAACTCGGTCGCGGTGATCCCGGTGTTGATGAAGAACAGCGCCGCCATCGCGAGGAACGTCGTGCGCACGCCGAAGTTCTCGCGGATCAGACCGGCCAAGCCCTGACCCGTCACCGCGCCCATCCGGCCGGCCATCTCCTGCACGACGATCAGCGAGACCGTCAGCGCCGTCAGCGTCCACAGCGTCGCGTAGCCGAAGCGCGCGCCGGCCGCCGAGTAGGTCGCGATCCCGCCGACGTCGTTTCCCGCCGAGGCCGTGACGAAGCCCGGCCCGAGCACGGCGAAAAAGGCGAGGAGGATTCGCCAGTTGCGGCCCACGGGCGAAAGGTCAGCTCGCCGTTTCGGCGCGGCGCCGCTTCGCGTGCTTGGTGAAGCGCGGAAGCTGCTTGGTGAGCCGTTCGGGGATGATCGCGTCGATCGCGTCGTCGACGGTGACGATCCCGAGCATCTTCCCGCGCTCGTCGGTCACCGGACAGGCCAGCAAGTCGTAGCGCGCGATCGTCGCGGTCACGTCCTCGGCCGAAGTGTCGGGGCGCACCGAGATGAGGTCGGTGTCCATGATGCTGTGGATCGTTGCGTCGGGCGCGGACAGCAGCAGCGTGCGCAGCGAGAGCGCGCCGAGCAGCTTCTCGGACTGATCGGTGACGTAGAGATAGTAGATGAACTCGGTCTCGGGCGCGATCTGGCGAATCTTCGCGATCGTTGCCGCGACCGTGCGGTGCGGGTAGATCCAGAAGTAGTCGGTCGTCATCAACCCGCCCGCCGTGTCTTCGTCGTACGCGACCAGCTCGCGCAAGTCTTCGGCGGTCTCCGCGTCCATCTCGCGGTACAGCGCTTCTTGCCGTTCCTCCGGCAGATCGCCGAGCAAATCGGCCGCATCGTCGGAGTCCATCTCCTCGATGATGTCGGCGGCGCGCTCGGTGCCGAGGTCCTCGATGATCGAGCGCTGCACCTCGGGCTCCAGGTGCTCGAGCGCGTCGGCCGCGCGCTCGTCGTCGAGCGAGCCGACCACGCGCGCCGCGTCTTGCGCCGAGAGCTCGCTGATGACGTCGGCGAGCTCGGAGGGATGCAGCCGCGCGAGGCGGTGCTCGCTGACCGAGAGCCGGATGTGGGTCGGCGAGAGATCGTGCAGCGGGGCGACGTTGTCCCAGGCGATCAGCGAGCGCGGCACCTTGTCGACCAGGTGCGGGAAGATGCGCCGCGCGCCGAGCCGCCGCAGCAGACCGCCCGCGCCGACGTCGGCGGCGACGACCCGCAGCGCGCCGCCGGTGCGCGCGATCTCGATGTCGTTGATCCGCACGACCTTGCGCCCGTCGACGTCGACGATCTGCTTGTCGAACAGATCCTCGACGAGGTAGAGCGCTTCATCGTCCGCGGGCCGCACGATCTTCGGCGGCTGCGTCAGCAGCACGCCCGCGGGATCGAGCGAGGCGATCTCGGACGTCGGCGCGGCGAGCTCGCCGTAGCGCGTCTTCACGACGACGGCGTCGATGCGCGGGAACGTGTCCTCGGGGTGCTCGACGACGAAGTCGGCGATCTTGCCGAGCACGTCGCGCTGCCCGTCGCGCTCGACGAATGCCGGCTTCCCGACCAGCTCGGAGACGAACCCTTCGTGGAACGCCGCGGCCATCGCGCTCACTTCGTCCCTCGATCTTTCCGGGCAGCGGCGTATCTGCGTGCGGACGCCTCACCTAACGAGGAATCCACATTCAAGTGTACGCTGGGGCGTCAAGGCCGCCGATCACCGAAATGGTGCCACATCCGAAGACCGCGCGCGCCGCGCGCACCGCCGTTGCGATCGCCTCCGCCCTCATGCTCGGCGCATGCGCCGGGGCGGGCGCGGCCTCGACCTCGTCCGCGCCGGCCGCCGCGCCTGCCGGGCCGCCGAACGCGCTCGTCACCGACGCCGGCCGTCCCGGGGCCGTGCCCCTCGACGACGCGCAGCGCCGCACGCTGAACGG